>NZ_JAXION010000127.1:0-11304 GCF_049311045.1 Rhodococcus sp. 7Tela_A2
GCCCCCCCCCGGCCCCGGCCCCCTGCGCAAACCCCCGGGGGGGCCGTCGTGGTGGTGCCCTCGGCAGGATTCGAACCTGCGACTTCTTGCTCCGGAGGCAAGCGCTCTATCCCCTGAGCTACGAGGGCAATCCGGGCCCACCGGCTGACCGGCGGTGCGGAGCTAGCCTAGCGCATTGCGCGCTCAACTCCACATCCGCAGGTCAGCGCGATAATCCGGGCCCGAGGTGTCCACGATGATCAGTTCATCGGCAACGGTTGACCGCCGCGCTCGGTGAGCATGGACGTGATCAACTCGGATTCACCCGTCTGGGTGTCGACCATCTTCTGGGCGATGTTGCGCACCACATCCGTGCTCGCGTACTGAGCTCCGTACTCCATCATGGGCAGGCCGCCCTGGTGGTGGCGCAGCATCAGCTGGAGGAAGAGCACATCGAGTTCGGGGCCGCGTGCCGCGCGCAGTGCGGTGAGCTCCTCGGACGATGCCATGCCCGGCATCCTGCTCGCCCCGCCCGCCGCGTGCGCGGCGTCGTCCGACCCGTGGCTGTGTCCGTCACTCTCGGCCATCCACGTCATGTAGTCGCCGACCGGGAGCAGCGGGCGACCCCACAAGCTGAGCCAGCCCTGCATCTGACCGACCTGATTCTGCTGGGTGGTCAGGATGTCGTACGCGAGGCTGCGCACCCGGTCGTCCTCGGACTGCGTCACCGCGACCGCAGCCATCTCGATCGCCTGGTTGTGGTGCACCGACATGTCCTGCAAGAACCCCGCGTCGACCGAATCCGCTGCCGGTGTCGCAGGTGCCCGGTCCTCGAGCGGGATCCGTGCGAGGAACCCGGCGAGAAATCCCACGGCGACGGCAGCCACGGTCAGAAGCGCCAGAAACAAGCGCCCGTGCCCGCGGTCGGTGCTCTGCTCGGTCCGGTCGGCAGTGACGTCGCTCATGGTCAGCTCCCGGCCGGTACCTGCATGTCGGTGGGGAACTGTCCGGCACCACCGGCAGGGATCTGCTCGGTGCCGTCGACGGTGCCGCCATCCATCGGGACCGCATCCGGGCCGGGCTCGGACGCATCGAACGGCGGCGGGTTCGCGGGATCGAACGACGCGGGAAGCGTCGAGCAGCTGGCGCCGACCTCGGGGTAGGCGTACTGGTTCAAACGAAGCGACGCGATGAACTGGTCGATGCGCTCGTCGTCGGCGCTGTCGACCTTGAGCTGGTGACCCCACGACTGCAACGAGATCGGGGAATCGAGACCGGGGTACGGCGACATCATCGTGTAGGTGCGGCCGTCGACCTTGCCGGCGAGTGCGTCGCGCGCGGCGTCGTCGACCAGATCCGGGTTGTAGGCGATCCACACGGCGCCGTGCTCGAGCGAGTGCACCATGTTCTCGGTCCGGACGGGCTGGTCGTACACGGTGCCGGTGCAGGTTGCCCACACCGAGTCGTGCGGCCCACCGAACGGCGGCGAGTAGTCGTACGCCACCCGCTGCGCGGGATCGACGTGCTGGCCCGCCTCGTAGTCGACCGTGACGACACCGTCGATCGCCGAGGAAGGATCCTGATTGGACTCGGACGGCGACCACGCCGCCATCTCCTGCTGATTCTGGTATTTCGGCACGATGCTCACCGCGATGACCGCGATCAGGAGGACGACGAGAGCGACGCCTCCGATCATCACCCACGGGATCTGGCGTTGGGAAGGCACGCCGCGCGAACCGCGGCTCTGCTTCTTGGCGGCCTGGATGGCCTTCGACGACTTGGCTCCGGTTTTCTTGTTACCGGACCCACCACTGACAGAACCGCTGGGCATCGCTGGTTGCTCTTTCGACGGGCGGACAAAGAAGATGCGAGCCGCCGAAGCGCGCACGCAACGACAACTCTACGGGCGTCGCGGTGACAGCGGCCCCGGCGTCGGCTATGGGGGAGCGTCGGCGGCCCTTCGGACGAGCCAATAGGATGAATACCTGTGACTCCTTCCGACCTTGCCGAATTGCTCCACGGAACCGCCGCGACCGTCCTCGCCGATCGTGGTCTCGACGTGTCCGTCCTCCCCGAGACCCTTACCGTCGAACGCCCGCGCAACCCTGAGCACGGCGACTACGCGACCAATGTCGCCATGCAGGTCGCGAAGAAGGCCGGAGTCAACCCCCGTGAGCTCGCGACGTGGCTCGCCGAGGCGCTCACCGCCGCCGACGGCATCGACTCGGCCGAGGTCGCCGGTCCCGGCTTCCTCAATATCCGCCTCGCTGCCGACGCGCAGGGAGCGATCGTCGCGAAGGTCCTCGACGAGAACGACGAGAACGACGCGTACGGCGCCGGGGACGACCTCGCCGGTAAGAAGATCAATCTCGAGTTCGTCTCGGCGAACCCCACCGGACCGATCCACCTCGGTGGCACCCGCTGGGCAGCCGTCGGTGACGCGCTCGGCCGGATCCTCACCGCACAGGGCGCGGAGGTCACGCGGGAGTACTACTTCAACGACCACGGCACCCAGATCGACCGCTTCACGCGGTCTCTGGTCGCATCGGCGCTCGGCGAGCCCGCCCCGGAGGACGGATACGCCGGTGCATACATCGTCGACATCGCCGACGAGGTGCTGAAGCAGCGCCCGGACGTGCTGGATCTGCCCGACGCGGAGCGCGACGAGGTCTTCCGCTCGATCGGGGTCGAGCTGATTTTCGCCCACATCAAGCAGACCCTCCACGAATTCGGTGTCGACTTCGACGTCTACTTCCACGAGAACTCGCTGTTCGAATCCGGAGCGGTCGAGAAGGCGGTCGAGACACTCAAGGCGTCCGGCAACCTGTACTTCTCGGACGGCGCGTGGTGGCTCAAGAGCACCGATTTCGGAGACGACAAGGATCGCGTCGTCATCAAGTCCGACGGCAACGCCGCCTACATCGCCGGCGACATCGCCTACTTCCAGGACAAGCGGTCGCGAGGCTTCGACCTGTGCATCTACATGCTCGGCGCCGACCATCACGGCTACATCGCGAGACTGAAGGCAGCCGCCGCCGCGTTCGGTGACGATCCCGACACCGTCGAGGTCCTCATCGGTCAGATGGTCAACCTGGTGCGCGGCGGCGAGACCGTCAAGATGAGCAAGCGGGCAGGCACCGTGATCAGCCTGGACGACCTCGTCGAGGCGATCGGTGTCGACGCTGCCCGCTACGCGCTCGTGCGTTCCTCGGTCGATCAGAGCATCGACATCGATCTCGAACTGTGGACGAGCACCACCAGCGAGAACCCGGTGTACTACGTGCAGTACGCGCACGCCCGGCTGTCGTCGATCGCACGCAACGCCGCCGACCTCGGGCTCGGCACCGAAGGCGCCGACCTGTCGCTGCTCACCCACGAGCGCGAGGGCGACCTCATCCGCACTATCGGCGAGTACCCCCGCGTCCTCGCCAAGGCCGCCGAACTGCGCGAACCGCACCGCGTGGCCCGCTACCTCGAGGAACTCGCCGGCACCTACCACCGGTTCTACGACGCCTGCCGCATCCTGCCCCAGGGCGACGAAGAACCCGGCGCCCTGCACACCGCGCGCCTGGCACTGTGTGCCGCCGCCCGCCAGGTGCTCGGCAACGGCCTCGGACTGCTCGGCGTCTCCGCTCCGGAGCGGATGTGAACGCGCACCCGGCCGGGCCCCGGCACGCAGAGATTCCCCACGCCCCGACCATCGCGGAACGCCCCCGCGACGCGGGTGAACTCAACAATCTCCATGCGCACGTGTGGCCCCGCAACGCGAGTCGCGGCGACGACGGTGTCCTGCAGATCGCGGGAGTGCCGGTCACCGACCTCGCCGAGAAGTACGGCACGCCGCTGTTCGTCGTCGACGAAGACGACTTCCGGTCGCGGTGCCGCGAGATAGCCGAGGCGTTCGGCCCGACTGCACGGGTGCATTACGCGTCGAAGGCATTCCTGTGCACCGAGATCGCGCGGTGGGTCCACCAGGAGGGGTTGTCGCTCGACGTGGCGTCCGGCGGCGAACTCGCGGTCGCGCTGCACGCCGGCTTCCCCGCCGACAAGATCGCCATGCACGGCAACAACAAGTCCGTGCACGAACTGCGCAGCGCCGTGAGCGCCGGTGTCGGGCACATCGTGCTCGACTCGATGGCCGAGATCGACCGCCTCGACGAGATCGCCGGTGAGCTGGGTGTCGTGCAGGACGTCCTCATCCGGGTCACCGTCGGTGTCGAGGCACACACCCACGAATTCATCTCCACGGCGCACGAAGACCAGAAGTTCGGTCTGTCGCTCGCCGGTGGCGCGGCCATGGCCGCCATCCGCCGCGTGTTCGCCACCGGCAACCTCCGGCTCGTCGGGCTGCACAGCCACATCGGCTCGCAGATCTTCGACGTCGACGGATTCGAACTGGCCGCGCATCGCGTGATCGGACTGCTACGCGACGCCGTCGCCGAGTTCGGACTCGACCGGACGGCGCAGATGAGCATCGTCGATCTCGGCGGTGGCCTCGGCATCTCGTACATCCCGAGCGACGACCCGCCGCCGGTCGCGGACCTTGCCGCGAAGCTCACCGACATCGTGCGCAACGAGTCGGCCCTCGTCGGCCTGCCCGAACCCACGATCGCCGTCGAACCCGGACGCGCGATCGCCGGACCGGGCACCGTGACTCTGTACGAGGTGGGCACCGTCAAGGACGTCGGAGTGGGGACGGGCCACACCCGCCGCTACATCAGCGTCGACGGCGGAATGAGCGACAACATCCGCACCTCGCTCTACCAGGCCGAGTACGAGTCGCGGCTCGTCTCGCGGGTCAGCGACGCGGAACCCGTCGTCGCCCGCGTCGTGGGCAAGCACTGTGAGAGCGGTGACATCGTGATTCGCGACGCGTGGATGCCGTCCGACGTGGGCGCCGGTGATTTACTGGCGGTAGCGGCGACGGGTGCATACTGCTACTCGATGTCCAGCAGGTACAACCTGCTGCCTCGTCCCGCCGTCGTGGCTGTCAAGGACGGCGTCTCGCGTGTCCTGCTACGTCGGGAAACCGTCGAAGATCTGCTCAGCTTGGAGGTTACGGAGTGACCAACTCAACGGTGACCGATGCACCGGGGCAGCGCCCCGTCGGTGTAGCGGTGCTCGGCCACGGCACGGTAGGAGCCGAGGTCGTGCGGATCATCCGTGATGATGCTTCGGACCTCCGTGAGCGCATCGGCGCCCCGCTCGAACTGCGCGGGATCGCGGTGCGGGACCTCTCCTACGACCGGGGCGTGCCGGCGGAACTTCTCACCACGGACGCCGAGGCGTTGATCACCCGCGACGACGTCGACATCGTCGTCGAACTGATCGGCGGAATCGAACTGCCCCGCACTCTGGTGCGTGCGGCACTCGACGCCGGCAAGTCGGTCGTCACCGCCAACAAGGCGCTGCTCGCCGCGTACACCGGTGAACTCGCCGAGGCTGCCGAGTCGCACAACGTCGATCTCTACTTCGAGGCCGCGGTGGCCGGTGCGATCCCCGTCATCCGTCCTCTGACCCAGTCGCTCGCGGGTGACCGGGTCGACCGTGTCGTCGGCATCGTCAACGGCACCACCAACTTCATCCTCTCCGCGATGGACGACACGGGCGCCGACTACGCCGAGACACTCGCCGAGGCCGGCCGCCTCGGGTATGCCGAAGCGGACCCCACCGCCGACGTCGAGGGCTACGACGCCGCGGCCAAGGCCGCGATTCTCGCGTCGATCGCCTTCCACACGAGGGTGACCGCCAGCGACGTGTACCGCGAAGGCATCTCGAACATCACGGCAGCGGACCTCACCTCTGCCCGCGCCCTGAACTGCACCATCAAACTGCTCGCACTCTGCGAACGGGTCTCCGATCCCGACGGCAAGGACCGCGTCTCGGCCCGGGTGTACCCCGCCCTCGTACCGCGTGAGCATCCCCTGTCGACGGTGAGCGGTGCGTTCAACGCGGTCGTGGTCGAAGCCCAGTCCGCGGGACGGCTCATGTTCTACGGCCAGGGAGCGGGCGGCGCCCCGACCGCGTCCGCAGTGATGGGCGACGTCGTGATGGCGGCCCGGAACCGTGTGCACGGTGGCCGCGGACCGCGCGAGTCCCGATACGCGAAGCTCGATATCGCCCCGATGAGCGACATCGTGACTCGGTATTACGTGAATCTGCAGGTCGCCGATCGTGCCGGTGTGCTCTCGGCCGTCGCTGCCGAGTTCGCGAACCGCGGCGTCAGCATCTCCGCTGTGCGACAGGAGGGTGCCGCAGAAAGCGCCCGCCTGGTGGTGCTCACGCATCGCGCCACCGATCGGGCGTTGGCGGACACCATCGCCGCGCTCGACAAACTCGAATCCGTTATTGCTGTGACCAGCGTCCTGAGACTGGAGGGATCCGCCGAATGAGTGCGGCCGAAAAAAACACTGCTCCCGTGCACACCCCGTGGCCCGGGCTGATCGAGGCGTACCGCAGTCGCCTCCCGATCGGTGACGGCTGGAAGACGGTGACGCTGTGCGAGGGCGGTACGCCGCTGCTCCCGGCCCCCCGGCTGTCGGAGATCACCGGGTGCGACGTCTACATCAAGGTCGAGGGCCTCAACCCCACGGGGTCGTTCAAGGACCGCGGCATGACGATGGCCGTCACCGAAGCACTCGCGACCGGTAAGCAGGCGGTGCTGTGTGCGTCCACCGGCAACACGTCGGCGTCGGCGGCGGCGTACGCGTCGCGCGCCGGGATCGGCTGCGCGGTGCTCGTGCCGCAGGGCAAGATCGCCATGGGCAAGCTCGCACAGGCGGTCATGCACGGCGCGAAGATCGTTCAGGTCGAGGGCAACTTCGACGACTGCCTCGAACTCGCCCGCAAGACCACTGCCGAGTTCCCGACCATCGGGCTCGTCAACTCCGTCAACCCGGTTCGCATCGAGGGCCAGAAGACCGCGGCGTTCGAGATCGTCGACGCACTCGGCGATGCACCCGACGTGCACGTGCTGCCGGTGGGCAACGCAGGCAACATCACCGCGTACTGGAAGGGTTACTCCGAGTACTTCGCGGACGGCCTGAGCTCGCGCAAGCCCCGGATGCTCGGCGTCCAGGCAGCCGGTGCCGCCCCGCTCGTGCTCGGACACCCGGTGAAGGATCCCGAGACGATCGCCACAGCCATCCGGATCGGTGCACCCGCGTCGTGGAACGGTGCGGTCACCGCGAAGGACGAGTCCGACGGCGCGTTCCGCGCGGCCACGGACGAGGAGATCCTGGAGGCCTACCACCTGCTCGCGAAGTCCGAGTCGATCTTCGTCGAGCCCGCCTCGGCAGCATCGATCGCCGGCTTGCTCGCGGCCTCCAAGGACGGATGGCTGCCGCGCGGACTGCGGGTGGTGTGCACGGTGACGGGCAACGGTCTCAAGGACCCGGACACCGCGCTGCGCGACGTTCCCGTCGTCGAGCCGATTTCGGTCGATCCCGTCGCAGTGGCGTCGGCGCTCGAGTTGGTCTGAGTTGACCGCCACGGCTTCCTCTGTTGGGAATCAGAACATGACGCAAACGCTGCCCGTAGGAATCTCGGTGACCGCCCGGGTTCCTGCTTCGAGTGCGAACCTGGGGGCCGGGTTCGACTGCCTCGGCCTCGCACTCGGGCTCTACGACGAGATCACCGTGACGACAACCGGTTCCGGTCTCGACGTGCGCGTCGAAGGGGAAGGCGCCCAAGAGGTCCCTTGGGGCCCGTCGCATCTCGTGGTTCGCGCCGTCGAGCGCGGTCTCGAAGCGGCGGGCATCTGGGCCGACGGTCTCGACGTGGTGTGCCGCAATGTGATTCCTCATTCCCGCGGCCTGGGGTCGTCGGCATCGGCTGCGGTCGGCGGACTCGCCGCCGCCAACGGTCTGGTGCGCAAAGTCGCGCCCGAGCGGGTGCTCGACGACGCCCAGCTCGTCCAGCTCGCCTCCGAGTTCGAGGGGCATCCCGACAATGCGTCGGCGAGTGTGCTGGGTGGTGCGGTGGTCTCGTGGAGCGAGGTGGACAGCGGCTGCGAACAACGGCGGTTCCGCGCGGTGTCGCTGAGCGTGCACCCCGGCATCAAGGCCGTCGCCCTGGTGCCGTCGGTTCGCTCGTCGACCGCGCACACGCGCGGGCTGCTGCCTGCGCTCGTCCCGCACCGCGACGCGGCGTTCAACGTGAGCCGCGCTGCCCTGGCGGTGGTCGCCCTGACCGAGCGGCCGGATCTGCTCATGGCGGCCACCGAGGATCTTCTGCACCAAGCCCAGCGCGCTCCCGCCCTGCCGCTGACCACCAAGTGGGTGACCACGCTGCGCGCTGCCGGGATTCCCGCCATGGTCTCGGGTGCCGGCCCCACTGTGCTCGCGCTGACCACAGAGCCGTTCCCCGACGAATTGCGGGCTGCGGCGGAGGCGGACGATCTCACTGTCCTTCCTCTCGATGTGGCCGAGGGAGTGCAGGTCGACTGACGCGGTTCGTGTCACACCGCACACCGCTGTGCGTGCGCGTCGATTCTTGCCCTGCGTCCAGTTCGTCGCTATCCTGTGGGAAGTCCGCACGTCGTGCGTCCGAAGTCGCCGGATTCTCCAGGACACTCACTCCAGCTCCATGGGGCGTCGATCCCGGGTCTATCCTCACCTGCTCCCGATTCAGGGGGAGGGCCAGGCCGCACCCACCGGATCGGTGTGGTGGCGGACGTGCCGACCGTTCGATTCATGAACTCGTACGGCAATCCCAGCTCAGTGCCAGGAACTGATCTGCGGAACGAACCCTCGGCTCTGCGTAGAGCAACGAGGGAAGGAAAGGATCTCCGTGACAGATACGGACCTGATCGCCACATCCGCTCCCGACACCACCGAGTCTGCCGGAGATTCCGCACAGTCTCCGGTTCGCGCCGGTCGGCGCGGCACCGGCCTGTCGGGCATGGTGCTCGCCGAGTTGCGGACTCTCGCCGCCGAACTCGGCATCAAGGGAACCTCGGGTATGCGCAAGGGCGATCTCATCGCTGCGATCAAGGAGCGGCAGGGCGCAGGCGCCAAGCCCGCCCCCGCTGCAGCACAGCCCGCGACCGAGACGCCCGACGAAGCCTCGGCTCGCCCCGCGCGTGCTCGCCGTGCCCGCGCCGCCGCGCAGGATGATGCTGCCGTGACTCCGGTCGCCGGCACCGAGCCTGCGAGCGACAAGCCTGCCGAGACCGGCGCTGTCGCCACCGACACGAAGCCGGAGCGCAACGCCGAGACCGGCGCAGATTCCGAAGGCGAGTCCGACGGACCCCGGCGTGGACGCGGCCGACGCGGCCGTCGTGGCGCGGACCAGACCGACCAGGGTCAGACCGATGCCGGCGCACCGGCGTCCGAGGGCCACGACCGCGACTCTCAGGAGCGCGGCGACGGTCATTCTCGTGAGAAGTCGCAGGACCGCTCCGAGGGTGACGGTGGCAACCGGCGCGACCGCAACCAGGGTGATCGCAACCAGGGTGATCGCAACCAGGGTGACCGCAACCAGGGTGACCGCAACCAGGGTGATCGCAACCAGGGCGACCGCAACCAAGGCGACCGCAACCGGAACGACCGCCATCAGGACCGTGACCGGAACGATCGTGACCAGGGTGATCGCAGCCAGGGCGACGGCAACAACGGTCCGCGCCAGGACAACCGGGCGGGCGACGACGAGGAAGGCGGCCGCGGCCGTCGTGGGCGTCGCTTCCGCGAGCGCCGTCGCGGACGCGAGCGCGGCGAGGGCGGCGGCAGTGCCGATCGTGAGCCCGAGATCCGCGAGGACGACGTGCTCCAGCCGGTCGCGGGCATCCTCGACGTGCTCGACAACTACGCGTTCGTCCGGACCTCCGGCTACCTGGCCGGCCCCAACGACGTCTACGTGTCGATGAACATGGTGCGGAAGAACGGCCTGCGCCGCGGCGACGCCATCACCGGTGCCGTGCGTGTGCCCCGCGAGGGTGAGCAGGCAGGCAGCCAGCGCCAGAAGTTCAATCCGCTCGTGCGTCTGGACACGGTCAACGGTGGGGACGTCGAGGCGGCCAAGCGCCGTCCCGAGTTCAACAAGCTCACACCGCTGTACCCGAACGAGCGACTGCGCCTCGAAACGCAGCAGAACATCCTCACCACTCGTGTGATCGACCTGGTCATGCCGATCGGCAAGGGACAGCGCGCGCTCATCGTCTCGCCGCCCAAGGCAGGTAAGACGACAGTCCTGCAGGACATCGCGAACGCGATCGCCGTCAACAACCCCGAGTGCTACCTCATGGTGGTGCTGGTCGACGAGCGTCCCGAAGAGGTCACCGACATGCAGCGTTCGGTGAAGGGCGAGGTCATCTCCTCGACCTTCGACCGTCCGCCGTCAGACCACACGTCCGTGGCCGAACTCGCGATCGAGCGCGCCAAGCGCCTCGTCGAAATGGGACGCGACGTCGTCGTGCTGCTCGACTCGATCACTCGCCTCGGCCGCGCGTACAACAACTCGTCGCCGGCGTCGGGACGCATCCTGTCGGGTGGTGTCGACTCGACCGCGCTGTACCCGCCGAAGCGGTTCCTGGGCGCGGCACGCAACATCGAGAACGGTGGATCGCTCACCATCATCGCCACCGCGATGGTGGAGACCGGCTCCACGGGCGACACTGTGATCTTCGAGGAGTTCAAGGGCACGGGTAACGCCGAGCTCAAGCTCGATCGCAAGATCGCCGAGCGTCGCGTGTTCCCGGCGGTGGACGTCAATCCGTCGGGCACTCGTAAGGACGAGCTCCTCATGAGCCCCGACGAGTTCGCGGTCGTGCACAAGCTGCGCCGCGTGCTCTCCGGTCTGGATTCTCATCAGGCGATCGATGTGCTCATCGATCGGCTCAAGAAGTCCAAGACGAACATCGAGTTCCTGATGACGGTCGCGAAGACCGCCCCGGGAGCTCTGGAAGACTGACATCGGGGCCCGGGAATTTTTCCCGGGGCCAGGTGTTTGGCATAATCGAACGGCTCAGTCCGGCTCCGGTTCACGTCTTCGATCCGCGAAGGCGACCCGGCGGCCACGAAAGGGACACCATGAAGGCAGGAATCCACCCCAACTACGTGGCGACAACCGTCGTCTGCGGTTGCGGCAACACGTTCGAAACGCACAGCACCAAGGAGTCGGGACGGATCACCGTCGAAGTCTGCTCCAAGTGCCACCCGTTCTACACCGGCAAGCAGAAGATCCTCGACACCGGCGGCCGCGTCGCCCGCTTCGAGGCTCGCTACGGCAAGCGTCCTTCCAAGAAGGCCGACGCCGACAGCTAGCTGTCACGGCCCCCCCCCGGGGGGGGTGGGGGACCCGGCCGGGGGGGGGGGGTTTTTTGTGCCC
>NZ_JAXION010000128.1:0-11284 GCF_049311045.1 Rhodococcus sp. 7Tela_A2
CGCCCCCGCCCCCCCCCCCCCCCCCCGCTTCTGAGCGAGTGTGCTTGCGGGGTACGTTGACCCGCGCTATCCGGCGGGCGGTGCGAACGCCTTCAGCGGCTCCGAGCCGGTCTGGTCGTGGCCCCAGTACGCGTCGGCGGTGATCTCCTCGGACGTGTAGAACCGTTCGTCGACCAGCATGCCTTCGGTACCGAACTCGAGATCCCATCCGCCCGGTGCGCGGACGTAGAACGAGATCATCTTGTCGTTGGTGTGGCGGCCCAGCGTCGAGGAGATCGAGAAGTCCATGCGGTTGACCCGATCGAGGGCCTGACCCACTGCGTCGAGGGTGTCGACCTCGGTCATCAGGTGCACGAGCCCGGGCTCCTCGTTCGGCGGTGCCGGGCACAGCGCGAGGCTGTGATGGCGCTCGTTGATGCCGAGGAAGCGCACGCGGACGAGGCCGTCCTCGTCGAGACGGATCGAACCGCGCGGCAGGAACCCGAGTACCTGCGTGTAGAACTCGTACGTCTCGGCGAAGTTCGCCGAGGGCAGCACCACGTGACCGAGGCCGTGGCGTCCGGTGACCCAGCGTCCCGCGAATCGGGTGACCACGGGGCTGTGGTCGAGAACCGGGCCGAAGAACACCTCGAGGCGCGTACCGGACGGATCCTCGAACGCGATGGCACCTTCCGCGTCGATGTAGGTGGCCTCCTTGTGGGAGAGCACCTCCACCGTCCGGCCGGACTTCTCGACCGCTTCACGCACACGCTCGAGTGCGAACTCGTCACGTACTTCCCAGCCCACGGCCAGTGCCTTGTCCGAATCGCCGGGCAGGACCTGGATGCGGGAGCGACGCTCGTCGACGCGTGCGTAGAACCCGTCCTGCTCGGGACCGGAACCCTCGGCCATACCGAGGCCGTCGAGCAGCAGTTCGCGCCAGCGCGGCACGTCCTGTGTCTGAATCCTGAGGTAACCGAGACCCCGTAACTCTGTCATGTCAGTTGTTCCTCGAAAGTAGTAGGTGGATCAGATCATTGCGCGGTATGCGCCCTGCGGCTCGCCGCCGAGCTGGGTGAGGGCGGCCGAGTGGTAGATCATGCCGGGCACGTGAATGGCGTGGGTCAAGCCGACGTGCGCGTCGCGCCAGAAACGCTGCATCGGCGTCTTCAGGTGGACGGCCGCACCGCCGGCGCGGGCGAAGACCTCGTCCATCGCACGCACTGCACGCCACGCCGCCGAGATCTGGGTGCGCCGGCCGATTGCCCGCTCCTCGAAGCTGATCTCTTCACCGCGGTCGGTCTTGTCCCAGAAGCGGTCGACGGTCTCGAGCAGAGCCAGTCGCGAGGCGGAGATCTCGGATGCGGCCTCGCTGATCGCGAAGAGAACGTAGGGGTCTTCCTTGATCGGGACGCCGGTGACCTGGACCCGCTCCTTCTGGGCCGCGATGTAGCAGGCGAGCGCGCCTTCGGTCATGCCGATGAGCGACGACGTGATGCCCAGCGGGAAGATGTAGGAGAACGGGAACTTGTACAGCGTCTCGTCGCGCCCGGCGTGACGCCAGCCGTTGCCGCTGAGCACGATTTCCGCGTCGAGGGTGCGGTGCTCGGGGATGAAGGCGTCCTTGATGATGAGGTCCTTCGAGCCCGTGCCGCGCAGGCCGATGACGTTCCAGCTGTCCTGGTCGATCTCGTAATCGGAGCGGGGAAGCACGACGTGCAGGACCTTGTCGGTCCGGTTGCCGTCCTTGTCTCCGACTGCCGCTCCGATCATGATCCATCCGCAGTGATCCGTGCCGGACGAGAATGCCCAGCGCCCGTTGAGGATGTAACCGCCGTCGACCGGCACCGCGACACCCATGGGCGCATACGGCGACGCCATCCACATGTCGTTGTCGGCGCCCCAGATCTCCTCCTGGGCCTTCGGATCGAAGAATGCCAGCTCCCACGGGTGGACACCCACGATGCCGGCGACCCAGCCCGTCGCGCCGTCGAGTGCGCCGAGCGCCATGACGGTCTCGGCGGCCTCACGGGGATGGCCTTCGAATCCGCCGTACTCCTTGGGCTGGAACGTGCGGATGATGCCGGACTCGCGCAGGTGCTTCGCGGTCGTGTCGGTCAGGCGCATGAGCTTGTCGCCCTCGACGCCTTCGGCGCGGATCTCGTCCGCGTGCTGCATGATTCTGTCCAAAACGTGGCCCATGGCGTGACTCTTCCTGGGTATCGGCTGTGGGAGCCGAGCGGTGGGGTGGTGTCCCGATAAGGGGTGGGGACCGGCGCACACAGTGTGCCGATGCGCTACCCCGAACAGTGGCAGGGACCACACCCACCCGCATCGATGTTTCCGTTGAACGGGACAGCAACTGCGCCACCTGCGGGGGCGCGGTACAACGAGGACAACGCACCGGCCGTCCGTGCCCGCACCTTCCGAAGGAGCAAGATGACCGACACCGCAGCTCTGGTGGCTTCCCTGCTCGAGCGTGTCCAGGCACTCGAAGACAAGGCAGCGATCCAGGAGGTGCTGTCGGCGTACGGGCCTGCCGTCGACGCCGGTGACGCCGACGCGGTCGGCGAATTGTGGGCCGAGGATGCCGTCTACGACATCGACATCCGGGTGATGGAGGGCCGCGACGCGATCACCGAGATGGTCCGCACCCGTCCCCATCAGGACTACATCAACGAGGGCTGTGGCCACCTTCTCGATCCCGTCCACATCCGGGTCGACGGCGACACGGCCGTCGCGACCTGCCATTCACTGTTGCTGCGCCGCAACCTCGATGCCGATTCCTTCCGCGTCTGGCGCGTCACGGCCAACCGCTTCGAGCTGGCGCGCATCGACGGAGCCTGGAAGATCACGCGCCGCACGGCCCGGCTGCTCGACGGTAGCGCCGGCGCACGCGAGTTGCTCGCGCGAGCGTCCCGCTGACACCGACCGGAGGATATGTCTTGTCGCAGAACGAAACACAGAATATCGCTTCGGAATCGCCAGCGCTCACCCTCGGTGCCGCAGAGCAACTTCTCGCCATCCGGGAGATCGAGCGGGTCTTCGCCGCCCGGCTCCGGGTGATGGACAACAAGCAGTGGGAGTACTACCCCACCTTGCACACCGAGGACGTCGTCAGCGAAACGTGGCAGGGCCTGCCCGGCGACAAACGCCCCAGCACCGACGGTGAATCGGGCCGTGTGGTAGGGCGTACGGCGCTGACGCGTGCCATCAGCAACCTGCTCGACGGCCCGGTGAAGGTGACCTCGGCGCATCACGGGCACTGCCCCGAGATCGTGCTGGAATCCGACACCACCGCCCGCGGTATCTGGGCGATGGAGGACCGGTTGTGGTGGGACAACGCCGGCACCGAGGAATCGCTACACGGGTGGGGTCACTACCACGAGCGTTACACCAGAGTCGATGGTGTATGGCTGATTTCGTACCGCAAGCTCACCCGTCTCCGGCAGGTGCACACGCCGGGATTCTTCTCGTTCCTGAAACCGCTCTGAGCCTTTCGGCACTCCCGCGGCGCACCGGCGTCACGCGCGAGCAGCGGACCCCTTCTCTGCCGCCCGGGCATGGCCGACGATCTCGCCGGTGAGCTGTGGCCACAACTGTGGGGGCAGGTTGTGGCCCATGCCCGGAACCACCACCAGGCGGGCTCCCGGAACGGCGTCGGCAGTTGCGATTCCGCCGTCCACCTCGACGAGCGGATCGTCTTCGCCGTGGATGACCAAGGTCGGGATCGTCAGGTTGCGTAGTCCCGGAGTGCGGTCGGGGGAGACCAGGATCGCAGCGAACTGGCGCGCGACACCGGCGGCGTCGTGGCTCCGGAGGAACGATCGCCGCCCAAGGTCGGCGACACGTGATTCGTCGAGCGGGTATCCGGGCGAACCGATCACCCGGTACACCTGAAGGGAACGTTCGGCGGCGCTGTCCGGGTCGGTCGGCTGCGGAAGGAACAGCGCCGCTGACGCCTCCGGTCGCGTCCGACCCACCTCCCGCGACGGCGTGGACATGATCGATGTCAGGCTCCGTACCCGGCTGGGGTGATCGATCGCGAGTTGCTGGGCGATCATGCCCCCCATCGACGCACCGACGATGTGCGCGGACTCGAGACCGAGCGCGTCGAGCAACCCTGCTGTGTCCTCGGCCATGTCCACCAGCGTGTACGGCGGTGCAGGCGTGCCCTGTCCACCGAGCAGCGCACCCAGGTCGGGAACTCCGGCCTCGTCGAGGTGACCGGACAATCCGATGTCGCGGTTGTCGAAGCGGATCACGTGGAAGCCGTGGCCGGCCACAAGTCCGCAGAATTCGTCGTCCCACGCGAGCATCTGGGTGGCGAGACCCATGATGAGCACAAGGGGTGGGGCGTCCGCGTCGCCGAACGTCTCGTAGGCCAATTCGAGGTCGCCGACTGCTGCGCGCTCGGTCCGGTCGGTCATGGGCATCCTTATCGCTCGCTACCGGTGTCTGTTCGTACCCTGCCATGTCGCGCGGTCGTCTTTACGCTTTCGAGGGGACGTTGGAGTGTTCCGGAGGAGACTCGGAACGGACTTCGGAGGGGCACATGACGGTCGACGGCAATCCCACGAACCTCCGCCGGGTGTCCAGGCTGCTCGCCGGCATCCGTGACGGCACCGATGACGACACGCTGGCGGCGGGATTCCTGCTCGCCGCCACGGTCGTGGCGCTCGTCTGGGCGAACCTGGGGGATTCCTACGAGGCGTTCTGGCGCACCCCGCTGAGCATCCGGATCGGGGACTACGGCATCACCCTCGACTTGAAGAATTGGGTGAACGACGGCCTGATGACGTTGTTCTTCTTCGTCGTCGGTCTGGAAGTGAAGCGGGAACTCACGATCGGAGAGCTCACCGATCGCACGCGGGCCGCTGTTCCCCTGGTAGCCGCCGTTGCCGGTCTCGCGTTGCCTGCTGTGCTCTACCTGTTGCTCAACCCGAGCGGGGAGGCTGCGGGTGCGTGGGGCGTGGTGGTATCCACCGACACGGCGTTCGTGCTGGGCGCGCTCGCGCTCGTCGGACCACGGTGCCCGGCCCGGTTGCGGGTGTTCATCCTGGCGCTCGCGGTGGCCGACGACATCGGCGCGCTCGCCATCATCGGGTTCTTCTACACCGAGCAACTGAGGCTCGGGTACCTGCTGCTCGGCTTCGTGGGTTTGCTGTTGATCATGCAGTTCCGCCGACTCGAAGTGTGGCGTGGCGTCGCCTACTTCCTCGTCGCGGCCGCAACGTGGGTGGCCTTCTACGAGTCGGGCGTGCATCCCACTCTTGCCGGTGTGCTGATCGCGCTGATCCTTCCCATCTACCCGCCGCGGCGCGCCGAGGTGGAACGGGCGGGTCAGCTCACGCGGGCGTTCCGTCAATCACCCAATCCCGACTACGCACGCGCGGCTCAACTCGGTGTTCTCCGCGCCGTGTCCGTCAACGAGCGGTTGCTCCGGTTCTATCAGCCGTATACCGCCTTTCTCGTGGTGCCGATCTTCGCTCTCGCGAACGCCGGTGTGGTGATCACCGGTGAGACGATTGGCGACGCGATCGTCTCACCGATCACGTGGGGGGTCGTCCTCGGTCTGGTGGTGGGCAAACTGGTCGGGATCACCGCAGCCACCGCAGTGTTCTCCCGTCTTCGGCCCGGGAGCCTGCCGCCGGGCCTGACTCTCTCGCAGGTCAGCGGTGGGGCAGCACTTGCGGGCATCGGATTCACCATCTCCCTGTTCATCGTGGACCTGGCGTTCGAATCGCCCGAGGCCGCCAACGATGCGCGCATCGGTGTACTCGTCGCAGCCGTGCTCGCGACCGGATCGGGCTGGGCGCTGTTCCGGTTGGCGGATCGACGCCGCCCCACCGACGGCGTCACCGGACTCGTGCTGTTACGTCCGGTCGATCCGAGCCGAGATCACGTGAGGGGACCGGAAAACGCACCGCTCACGCTCGTGGAGTACGCCGATTTCGAGTGCCCGTTCTGCACCAGGGCCACCGGGGGCATCCAGGAAGTACGCACACACTTCGGTGACGACCTCCGGTACGTCTTCCGGCACTTCCCGCTCGATGCGGTGCATCCGCACGCGCGTTTCGCAGCCGAGGCTTCCGAGGCGGCCGCGGCGCAGGGCAAGTTCTGGGAGATGCACGACCTCCTCTTCGCCCACAGCGACGCCCTGTCCGAAGAGGAGATCTACGACTACGCCGAGCGACTGGGCCTCGACATGGACCGATTCGACGAGGATCTGCGGTTGGACCGCTACCGGCACCGAGTCGACGACGACGATCTCGACGCCGCGACCAGCAACCTGTCCGGGACACCCACGTTCTACCTCGGAGCCACCGGCACGGGTCTTCCCTTGCACACCGGGCCGTTCGACGCGGCGACCTTGATCAGCAGACTCGAAGAAGCGCGCGAGCCCTGACCGCTACCGGACCCACACCCAGGCGAGGTTTGGGTGCTCATACAGCGGGAAGCCGACGTGCAGAGCAGCACCCGACCAGTTCAGGAAGGCCCGATGGAGGGAGACATTGATGGCTGAAGAGGACGCCCACACAACGCGGACCGATCAACTCCGCTTCCAGGACCCCGTGACTCGCTACCCGTCGATCACGCCCCCGGAGCAACATCAGCCGGAACCGGGGCACGAATCCGAACTCGAGCCACGAGCCGACATCGGTGAGTTCTCGTACCGCGGCACCGGTCGCCTTCAGGGGCGCAAAGCACTCGTGACCGGCGGTGATTCCGGAATCGGTGCCGCTGTGGCGATCGCGTTCGCGCGAGAGGGAGCCGACGTCGCGATCTCACATCTGCCCGAGGAAAAACCTGACGCGGAGAACGTCGCCCGCATCATCTCCGAGAGCGGCCGGAAGGCGGTGACGCTCAGTGGCGACCTGACGGACGCTCGTTTCTGCCGCAGCGTGGTGGATGACGCGGCCGAACATCTCGGCGGACTCGACATCCTCGTCAACAACGCGGGCAAGCAGATCGCGACGACCAGTCTCGAAGAGCTGCCCGACGAGCAACTCGAGGAGACGTTCGAAACGAATATCCTCGCGATGTTCCGGACCACTCGCGCCGCGCTCGCGCATCTGGAGGCCGGGAGCACCATCATCAACACCACGTCGATCGTCGCGTACATGCCGTCGCCGACGCTGATGGATTATGCCTCCACCAAGGCGGCGATCAACAACTTCACGAAGGGCCTGGCAAACCAGCTCGCCAGCAAGGGTATCCGCGTCAACGCCGTCGCACCAGGTCCGATCTGGACACCGCTGCAACCTTCCGATGGGCAGCCGAAAGAGGAACTTCCCGAGTTCGGGCAGAACACACCCCTGGGGCGTGCGGGGCAGCCCACCGAACTGGCGCCGGCGTATGTGTTCCTGGCGTCGCCCGAATCGAGTTACGTGGTGGGATCGACGATCCACGTCAACGGTGGGATGCCGTCCCCGTAAGCCACTTCTTCGAGCCTGCGCCGTCGACTGGTCGCGGGTGCACCGAGTCGACGCGGTACACGCCTACGACGTGGTAGGCGTGTACCGCGTCGGCGGTCGGAGGTTTCGTGTCATGTGGCGCACGGCCCCGGGCGTCACCGACAATCGAGCCCGCATCGTGAGGCATGAAGCCCCGACCGACGCCTCGCCTCCATCCGAGTCTCCTCCCCGAGACCGGCCGCTGCGCAGATGTTCTGCGTATTCACTTGCGACACACGGTTTATCCGTCGCCCTACGGTTCCCGTTACGCCACAGGGCATGCTTCGGCAAGGTTCATCTGTTCGGATTACAGACCGGCGAACACGGCGAGGTCTCGAGGTGCTCGGTTCCCGCCGGCCGTGCGCGACGGTGAGGGTCGTCACTCGTCGGAGCCGCGGCCCGTGGTCCACACACCGCGGCGTCCGGCGGACGGCTACGCCCGGATGCGGGCGAGCAGGGGTAGCAGCAGGTCGGCGATCTCCGATCCGACCGCGACGAATGTCTCCTCGTCGCGACCGATCGGGTCGACGATGTCTTCCGGCCCGGATGCGGGAAACTGTGCCCGGGCCTCTGCCAGTTCTGCGACGGACGCGGCGCCCGAAGCCTGCTGCACGCGCGCGGCTTCCGCCAGCGTGAACGTCACGCGCATCATCCGCGGTGCGAGCGTGATCACGTCGCCCCGATGCTGTTCGCTCATCGTGAGGACGAGGTCGGCGTCCTCTGCGATTTCCGGAGTCAGCCGTCTCGCGACGAATCCTTCCGGGTCACCCCCGAGTTGCTGCAACACGAGCGCGGCGGTGGGCTCCATGCCGTGTCCCACCACGGCCCTGGTGCCCGCGCTGTGGGTGTCGAGGTCGTCCCGCCCCGACTCGGCGGCAAATGCTGTGGTCAACCGTTCGGCGGTGGGCGAGCGACAGATGTTTCCGGTGCACACGAAGAGAATCCGCATCCGCCGATCGTAGGGGACGTCGCCGCGAGGGGCTGTCCCACGAACCGGCCCTGGCGTCGTATCCGGCATTGGGTAGCATCGGAGCGATTCGAAAGGCGCCGGGGAGACACAACGCCGCTGGCGCGACCAACTGTCGAAGGCGGCTCATGAGTTCGGTTCTCGGTGTAACCGTGGGGGAAAGCGCCGTCCGGATCGTGCGTCCGGTGGATCGGGCCGCACCCTCTGCGGGTTTTCAATTCCAGGTCGTGGAGACCGGTAAGGACGATCCGGCGCGACTCGCGGCGAGCACGCTCGGCGTGCTGTTCCAGGCAGGCGTGGCGGGCGATCCGATCGAGACGGTCGGGCTCGTCTACCGCGATCAGGCACAGGCCGAACGCCTGCGTGCCGCACTGTCCGCCGAGAAGCTCGACCGCTTCACGCTCGTGTCCGAGCCGGAAGCGGCCTTGACCTATCTGCAGGCGACCGGCGAGCTGGGCAGCAACACCGCGGTCTTCTACGACCTCGGCGACGCGGGCCTGACGGTCACCGTGGTCGACCTGCGCGCCGGCCAGGTCCTCGCCGAACGGACCGACTCGATCGGTGGCCGCGTCTTCGACAAAGCCATCCGCGAACATGCGCTCGATACCAACGGCGTGTGGCGTCCCGACGACCCGAGCACCGACAACGAATTGTCGGCGCAGTGCCGGCAGGCGAAAGAGAAGCTCTCCGAGAGCGATACCGTGGCGGTTCCCGGAGCGGCCGGTGTGGTGTTCCTGTCGCGCGACACCTTCGACCCGCTGATCTCGCAGTGCGTCGAGTCGTCCGCGCAGTTCGTGCACAACGTCATCGCCCGCTCGAACCGCAATCCCGAGGCCGTGGTGCTGCTCGGGGGCGGCGCGCACGTGCCGCTGGTCCAGGAAGTGCTGCGCTCGTGGCTGAAGCTGCCGCTGGTCGTGCCTCACGAACCCGAACTCGTCCTGGCCAAGGGCGGTGCGATCGTCGCTGCGCGGCCGCCGTCGTCGCAGCCGATCAGTCCGCTCACCCGAATCGTGCCTCCGCGTCCCGCGCCGGTCAGCGAAGACACCGACCGCATTCCGGTGGTCAAGGCGGCGGTGTCCTCGCCGCCGCCGGAGAAGCCTGCGGAGAAGACCGACGACGACGCGAAGCCGTGGTGGGCCGCGCTGTCGTGGCGGGGACCTTCGGTCAGCGGCAAGCAGATCTCCGGTGCCGGACTGGCCGGGTCGGCGCTGGCTGTCGTCGCGGTGATCGGTATCGCCTTGAGCGCGGGGAACTCCGTGTTCGGAGCGCCTGCGGACGGCCGCGGGACGAGTCCTACGCAGTCGTTCGATCAGCCCACGACGTCGTCGACGCGGCCACGGCCCGCGCCCGCTGTGTCACCGTCGACGGTCACTCCCACAACCACCACCGAGTCGCCCACGACCACCTACGAGCCGCGACCGGTACCGCCGCCTCCGTCGCCGGAACCGACTCCGGAACCGCAGATCCCGGGCCTGAACATTCCGGTACCGACGTTGCCGCCGCTCCCGACGATCGAACTGCCCCGGCTACCGGAACTCCGCGTACCCGGTCTGTGACCTACCGGCCCGGCTGCCCGCCCCCCCCCGGGGGGGGGGGGTGGCCCCGCCCGGCGCGACCGGCGGGCTTCCGGCCCGGGACAGCACGGCGGCGATCGCTGTGGTGAGGGGAACCGACAGCGCCAGCGCGATACCGCCCACGCATGCGCGCACGATCTCGACGGCCACCGCGTCGCCGGTGACCACGTCGGAGATCGACCGGCCCGCGACGGAGAAGAGCAGCAGCAGCGGCAGCGCACCACCCGCGTAGGCGAGCACGAGCGTGTAAACGGTGCTGGCGATGTGGTCGCGGCCGACCCGCATCGCGGACGCGAAGATCTCCCGGCGCGACGCGCGCGGATCCAGGGATGCCAGTTCGAACGCCGACGACGCCTGCGTGATCGTGACGTCGTTGAGCACACCGAGCGAGCCGATGATGAAGCCTGCCAGCAGCAGACCGCTGATCGACACGGTGCCGATGTACATCTGGACGTCGGTGTTCTGTTCTTCGGACAGACCCGTCAGATGGGTCATCCGGATCGCGACGTACGAGAGCAATGCGGCGAGGGCCATCGACGCGAGGGTGCCGAGCAACGCCGAACTGGTCCGCAGATTGACCCCGTGGGCGAGATACAGCACGGCGTAGAGGATCAGTGCTCCGCCGACCAGCGCGACGGGGACGGCCGGCTTTCCGTCGAGGAGCGCCGGGAGCATGAACATCACGAGCACAGCGAACGCGACGCCGAGGCCGATGAGCGCCCGCAGGCCGCGCCAGCGGGCGACGGCGACGATGACGATCGCGAACGTCGCGATGACCAGGCTCAGTGGCAGGCCGCGCGCGAAGTCGTAGAACGAGTACTGGGTGGCCCCGGTGGGGTCGGTCTGGCGGACGATCCGGATGTCGTCGCCGGTGCTCAATTCGGGCTGCCCGGGACCAGGGACCACCTCGAGCAAGGTGAAGGCGCCGGCGTTGGGACCGGACTCGATCGCGATGACGCTGCGCTCGCACTCGTATGCCCCGCCGACGGGCGGGGGCAGCGGGTCGCCGGGGAACACGCGCCCGGACGACGGGCTACCGCACGCGCCGGGACCTTGCTCCACCACTGTTCCGGCTTCGGTGACCACTGCGTCACCGCCGGTGGTCTGGAACGGGGCCGGAACGTCGATGGATTGACTGCTCGGCCAGAGCAGCACCGTTCCGAGGAGGACGACGGCGCCGATGGCCACCAGCAATCCGATGACGATCTTCGCGGCGAGCGGGCCCAGTGGTGCAGGTCCGTCGAAGTGGCCGTGTCCGTGTCCGTGACTCACGGCCACAGGCTAACCACCCGCCGCGCGACACGCGC
>NZ_JAXION010000129.1:0-11202 GCF_049311045.1 Rhodococcus sp. 7Tela_A2
CCCCCGGCGGGGGCGGCGGGGGGGGGGCCCTTCTATCGGGTGAGTGACGGGACTCGAACCCGCGACAGCCAGGATCACAACCTGGTGCTCTACCAACTGAACTACACTCACCATCGCATTCGCATGTGGCCGGGGCCGCTTGCGCCTGCGGTAGAGATACTAGCGTGACTTTGCCGGAAATAACGAATCGGCAGGTCAGGCCGGTCCGAGGTCCTCCACGACCGCGGCGATGTCCTCGGGGGACGGTCCGGGTGCGGCAACGAAGGCGGTACGCCGGTAGTAGCGGAGTTCGCGGATCGACTCCTTGATGTCGGCCAGTGCCCGGTGCGACAACCCCTTTTCCGGCTGCCCGAAGTAGATACGCGGGTACCAGCGGCGGCACAGCTCCTTGATCGAACTCACGTCGACCATCCGGTAATGGAGGTAGCTGTCGAGTTCGGGCATGTCGCGGGTGATGAACCCCCGGTCGGTGCCGATCGAGTTACCTGCGAGCGGCGCCGTGCCCGCTTCCCCGACGTGTTCGCGGATGTAGTCGAGCACCAGCTTCTCGGCTTCCGCGAGCCCGACCGTAGAGCGGCGCACTTCCTCGGTGAGCCCCGAGCGGGCGTGCATCTGCTGCACGACCTCCGGCATCGCCGCGAGTGCTTCGTCGTCGGCATGGATGACGATGTCCACGCCTTCGCCGAGCACGTTGAGTTCGCTATCGGTCACCAGTGCCGCGATCTCGATCAGCTTGTCGCTGTCGAGCCGCAGTCCGGTCATCTCACAATCGATCCATACGAGTTTGTCCTGCACGAGATACAGCGTAGTCAGGCGTCGGACAAGTTAAGGTCGGCAGTGGCATTGCAGTGGTCACACGCGCGCTGTAAGGAGCATCCGTATGCCGGACGACACCGAGCTCCCCGACCACCACGACGACGAGTCCACGCCGGCGGGCGCGGCCGCACGGATCGCCGCCGGGTACGCGGCGACAGGTCCCGCGCTCGAACTCGGCGCCGTCGTACTCGACGGCGTGGCCGATCCGACGGCGAAGGTGCGCATCCCTCTGGCCACGATGAACCGGCACGGGTTCGTGGCGGGCGCCACCGGAACGGGCAAGACCGCAACACTGCAGTTGATCGCCGAGCAGCTGTCGTCCGCCGGAGTGCCCGTGGTGATGGCCGATGTCAAAGGCGATCTATCCGGTCTCACCGGAGAAGGCGTGATCGAGGAGAAGATCGTCGCGCGCGCGATCGACACCGGCGACGAGTCGTGGGAGCCGCGTGGATATCCGGTGCAGTTCTATTCGCTCGGCACCGAGGGGGCGGGCATCCCGGTCCGTGCGACCGTCACGTCGTTCGGACCGATCCTGCTGAGCAAGGTGCTCGAACTCAACGCGACCCAGGAGTCCACACTCGGCCTGATCTTCCACTGGGCCGACCAGCGGGGGCTGGCGTTGCTGGACCTGAAGGACTTGAGCGAGGTCATCAGGCACTTGACGAGCGACGAGGGAAAGGCCGATCTCAAGAGCATCGGCGGGGTGTCCGGAGCCACAGCCGGGGTGATCCTGCGCGCGCTCGTCAATCTCGAGCACGCCGGGGGCGACACCTTCTTCGGTGAGCCGGAATTCGAGACCGAGGATCTGCTCCGGTTCGTCGACGGCCAGGGCGTCATCAGCCTGTTCGAACTCGGCGATCGAGCGACACAGCCGGCGTTGTTCTCCACATTTCTGATGTGGCTGCTCGCGGACCTGTTCCAGGCTCTGCCGGAGGTCGGGGACCTCGAGAAGCCGAAGTTGGTGTTCGTGTTCGACGAGGCGCATCTGCTGTTCACCGACGCGTCCAAGGCGTTCCTGCGTCAGGTCGAGCAGACCGTCAAGCTGATCCGCTCGAAGGGCGTGGGAATCATCTTCTGCACCCAGTTGCCCTCGGATGTGCCCCGGCCGGTGTTGTCTCAGCTCGGGGCTCGTATCCAGCACGCAGTGCGTGCGTTCACCCCGGAGGATCGCGATGCGCTGGACAAGATCGTTCGCACCTATCCGGCGACGGACGCGTACGACCTCGGCGAGGCACTGACCGCGCTCGGAACCGGGGAAGCGGTTGTGACGGTGCTGTCGGAGACCGGCGCGCCCACACCTGTGGCATGGACGCTGATCCGGCCGCCTCGCTCCCGGATGGGGTCGGTGGGGGAGAACGCGATCCTTGCGGCCGCCCAGTCCAGCCCGCTCTACGGGAAGTACGGCCGCACCGTCGACCGTGAATCGGCGTACGAGAAACTGTCCGCGTCGGTGGCCGGCGCCCCGGATGTCGATCCGGAGTTCGAGGCCTCGCCGCTGCCCGCGGGTGCCGACGAGGTCCTGCCGGAGTCTGCACGCGACGACGAGCCGTCGACGATCGAACAGGCGCTCGGGAGTCCGGCGGTCAAGAGCTTCCTGCGGTCGGCGGCGTCCGCGGCGGGCCGGGAGATCGGCCGCAGCATTTTCGGAACCGGACGCCGCCGCAGGCGTTAGTCCGACCCGAGTTTGCGGTAGAAGGCACCGGCGATCGGTGCGGAGACCGACCGGGGGGCGAACTGTCCCGCCGCCGACATCGCCTTGCTGATCACACCGGGCACGATGCGCATCCGGTTGGCAGCGAGGGCGTCGAGCGACACCTTGGCGGTGTGGGCGCTCGAGATCCACAGGAAGTCGGGCACGAGTTTGTCGACGATCGACGCCTCGGCAGGGTCGGGTTCCTCGGTGCGCACCGGTCCGGGGGCGAGAAGCGTGATGTGGACGCCGGTGCCTTTGAGCTCGCCGCGCAGCGACTCGGAGAACGTGTTGACGAAGGCCTTGGTCGCGGCGTAGGTCGCGTTGTGGGGGATGGGCATGTTGCCGGCGGCAGACCCGACCATGAGGATCGCACCGGACTTGCGCTCGACCATCTGCGGCAGCACCGCGAGGGTGAGGTCGTGCACCGCGACGGCGTTGAGTTCGACCTGCGCGCGTTCGTATGCCGGGTCGAGTTCGGCGACCGCACCGAAGGTGGCGATTCCCGCGTTGTTGCAGAGGATGCTGATGCGTCGTCCGGCGAGTTCGTCGACGAGGACTGCGCGCGCGTCGCGGTCGGACAGGTCGCAGGCACGTACCTCCACGGCGACGCCGTGTTCGGTGCGCAGCGTGGCGGCGAGGGATTCCATGACCTCGCCTCGTCGTGCGACGAGAATCAGGGAGTGCCCACGTGCGGCGAGTTCGGTGGCGAGGGCTTCGCCGATACCGGAAGAAGCTCCGGTGACGACGGCGCGGGCATCGGGATGGGGATTCGGCAGAGTCACGGTGGGTCAGCCTAGCGGGATCGGGCCGGGACGGGTCCGCGGTGTCGGCCGGGTGCGACTCGCGACGCCGGTGCGGGGACGATCGGTCCCGAGCGGCTTAGGCTGCGCACCATGAGCGCACACACGCACGCTCCGGCCGGGGCCGGGGGTGCCGCGACGGGCAGACAGGTCTTCGCGTGGGGTCTGTGGGACTGGGGATCGTCCGCGTTCCACGCGGTGATCCTCACCTTCGTCTTCTCGGTCTATCTCACCGATGCGGTGGGCGACGACCTGCCCGGCACCGTCTCGGCGACCTCGTGGCTCGGGTGGGCACTGGGTATCTCGGGTGCGATCATCGCGGTCACCGCACCGATCTTCGGACAGAGGTTCGACGCGGCGGGACGCCGGAAACGTTCGCTCGCGATATTGACTGCGCTCACGGTCGCGGCGATGGCGGGCATGTACTTCGTGCGCGACGACTACCGCTATCTCTGGCTCGGTCTTGTCCTGCTCGGTGCCGCATCCGTGGCCGCCGAGCTTGCGCAGGTTCCGTACAACGCGATGCTGCGGCAGGTCTCCACCGAGGACAATCTCGGACGGGTCTCCGGATTCGGTTGGGCCATGGGCTATTTCGGCGGGATCGTGCTGTTGCTGGTGTGCTATGCCGGTTTCATCTCGGGCGACGGAGACGTGCGCGGTCTGTTCGGGGTCTCCACCGACGGCGGTGCCAACATCCGCCTCGTGGCGCTGCTGGCAGCGGTGTGGTTCGCAGTCTTCGCGCTGCCTGTGCTGTGGTCGATACCGGAAAAACCGGTCGAGCGCGGTGACGAGACACGTCGGGCCGGCATCGTCGAGTCCTATCGCGTGCTCTGGCGCGATCTGCGCGAGCTGTGGCAGGTCGACCGCCGCACCATCTGGTATCTCGGCGCGTCTGCGCTGTTCCGGGACGGTTTGGCGGGTGTGTTCACCTTCGGTGCGGTGCTGGCCGTCAACGTGTACGGGATCAGCGCGGCGGACGTGTTGCTCTTCGGCGTCGCGGCCAATGTCGTCTCGGCCCTCGGTGCCCTCGCCGCCGGGCGCGTCGACGACCGGTTGGGCCCCAAAACCGTCATCGTCGGTTCGCTGATCGCGATGATCGCCGCGGGAACGGTGCTGCTGGTGGTCTCCGGTCCGACGATGTTCTGGATCTTCGGACTGGTGCTGTGCCTGTTCGTCGGCCCCGCCCAGTCGTCGGCCCGCACCTTCCTCGTCAGGCTCACGCCGCACGGGCGGGAGGGGCAGATGTTCGGCCTCTACGCGACGACCGGTCGTGCGGTGTCGTTCCTCGCGCCGACGCTCTTCGGATTCTTCGCATGGTGGTTCGCCACCGACCGCGCAGGCATCGTCGGTCTGCTGCTCGTGCTCGCGATCGGTCTCGCGGCGCTTCTCGCGGTCCGCGCGCCCGACGCGCACGCCCGTCCGTGAGCTCGTGTCCGTCGTTCGGCGGATCTACACCGTAGGGCCGGACGAGTCGGCCGGATCCAGCATCGGCACGAGAAATCGGCGAGCGATTCGCGCCAGTTGGGCATCGTCGTCGAGATCGACCAGGCGGCTGGGATAGGTGAGGAAGGATGCGGAGATCCGCACCATCATCTCGGCGACCAGATCCGTATCCAGCGCGTGCGAAATGTTGCCGGCCTGTTGTTCACGGCGAAGCTGGCCCGCGACGAAAGCCCGTACGGTTGCCAGCATTTCTTCCCCGTTGCCCACCACGGAACCGGCGAGCAACGTGGGTTCCGCCTCGAGGAGACCGCCGATGAGCGGGTTGGTGCGGACGGCGTGGAGTGAACTGACGAAGCCGGCGACGACGCGATCGGCTGCGGTGTCGGCACGTGCGATGTCGTCGAGGAACCGCGTGAAATAGCGGCGGATTTCGCGAAGGACCACTTGATCGACCAGGGCGTCCTTCGACTCGAACTTCCGGTACACCGTGATCCGCGACAATTGCGCGCGCCGCGCGATGTCTTCCATCGAGGAGCGCTGGATACCGAGGCGGCAGAACTGCTCGTATGCGGCGTCGAGGAGTCGCGTGCGGGTGCGGTCCTCGTCGCCGGGCTGTTCGACGGCGTCGTGATATGCGCGATCGAGCAGCGACTCCACGTTCGTGCTGCGGACGAGCGGGGCTTGTTCCACGGTGTCCTCCTGGGATCCCGAGTCTACTGCGGTGCCTGTCGGAAAACCCCCGCCCGGGAAGGGCGATTGTGTTCTGATGTTACAGAGACACAAAATATGTCTCATTGCATCATCTGCCGGCCGGGGAAGGTACCGATGGAGAATCTGAGTAGACGCAGAATGCTCGAACTGAGCGGCGCACTCGGCGCACTGGGAGCGTTCTCGCTTGCCGCTCCCGCCCACGCGCAGCCGTGGAGATGGTCTCCCGCCGGGTCGATTCCCGGCGCGGGGAGCGGTGCCGATCCGAGGACGGTATGGGACACGGAGGCCGATCCGCTGGTGGCCTCGCTGCTGGACCGCGGGGATGTGCCGAGAGTCAACGAACTCCTCCGGACCTGGACCAAGAACGGTCAGCCGCTCCCCGACGGCCTGCCGGGGGACCTGAGAGAGTTCATGGAGCAGGCGCGGCAGTTGCCTGCCTGGGCGGATCCGGGCAAGCTCGAGACAGCCGTGCGTTTCAACGAGAAGCGCGGGTTGTATCTCGGCGTCCTCTACGGCTTCGCCAGCGGCATGATGAGCACGGTCATACCCAAGGAAGCGCTCGCTGTCTACTACTCCCAGGGCGGCGCGAACATGAAGCGCCGCATCTCGAAAACGGCAAAGCTGGGCTACGACATCGGAACTCGCAACGCCTACCTGCCCGACGGCGAAATGGCAGTGACCGCCGTGAAGACCAGGCTGGTTCATGCTGCGGTTCGTCATCTCCTGCCGCAGTCTCCGCACTGGGAGCACGCCGCTCCGGAGAACATCCCGATCAGCCAGCACGACATGATGGTGACCTGGCACAGCCTGCCCACCACGGTCATGCGCACCTTGAAGGCATGGAAGGTGCCCATTGCGGCTGCCGAAGCCGACGGTTTCCTGCACTCGTGGCAGATCAGTGCCCACATGCTCGGCATCGAGGACCAGTACATACCCGCCGCGTGGGACCAGGCCGAATCCCAGGCCGTGGAGGTGCTGGATCCGATCCTCGCTCCCACGCCGGAGGGCATCAAGCTCGCCGACATCCTGCTCGATCTCGGTGCGGGACTCGACTTCACGCTGCTGACCCGGCCGATCCTGGGTGCCCTGACTCGTTTCATGCTCGGAAACGAGATCGCCGACTGGTTGAACATTCCCCGGGAGCCGGTGTGGGGCACCCTCCTCGACGTCGCGTGGGGACCGTTCGTCGCGGTCCGTGAGGGGCTGCTCCCGCTTCCGCTCGCTCCCGAGGCGTATTGGACGTTCGACGAGTTGCTCCGTCAGTTCGTGCTGCTCTACATGTCCGAGTTGCGGCCCATCAGCATCGAGATACCGGAGTTCAACAATCCGAACTACCGCTGACAGAATCTCGCCGGTGAGCGGTCAGCCGCCTGCCGCGGTTCCGGCCCGGCGCCGGATGGCGTCGGCGGCGGCGGCGGGTGCTTCTTCCGGAATCCAGTGCGAGACGTCCGGAAGTACGACGAATTCGTAATCGGCATCGACGAATTCGTGGCACCGCTCCGCCGCGGCGGAACCGATCGCCGAGTCCCCGGTGCTCCAGACGTAGGTCGTCGGCACCTGCACCGGCGGGGTCGATTCCCACTCGGGCGACATGGCGCGATACCAGTTCAGTGCCGCGGTGAGCGCGCCCGGACGGGACAGCGTCCGGACGTAGTGGTCCACCGAGTCGCGGTCGACGCTCGGATCGAACATCGCCCGCAGCCTCCGGGCATCGTCTTCGAGCAACACGGATTCGGCCTTGTCCTCCATGCGCAGGAGCTGGATGTACGACGAGCGGGCGCGCTGGTCGTCGTCCTCCCGCAGTGCCCAGCCGTACGCAGCGAGATGCGGCACCGAGAACCCGGTGAGCGTGGAGACGCGGTCGCGGTGGTGCGCGGCGGTGTGCCATGCGACCGCGGCACCCCAGTCGTGTCCGACGAGGTGAGCCTGCTCGATCTCGAAATCGTCGAGCAGCCCGATCACGTCTCCGGCCAAGGCGGAGATCTCGTAATGGACGACGCCCTCGGGTCGTGCACCGGGAGAGTAGCCGCGCTGATCGGGTGCGATCACCCGGTATCCGTCGCGTACGAGCAGGCGGGCGACGGCCGTCCAACTCCGTGCGGTCTCGGGAAAACCGTGCAGCAGCACCACCGGAGGGCCGCCGGGTGGTCCCGCAACCCGGACATCGAAGGTCAGATCGCCCAGTGTCGTTTCGGCGTTTCCGCTCATGACCTCCACGGTACGGAGGTCGGGTCAGTTGGGCGTCGGCTTCCAGGCGGCCATGCCGAGCAGGATCAGCCGCATCTGTTTTTCCGCGCGAGTGATCACTTCTGCTTCCTCGGGGCTGCCGGGCCGTGGCACCGACAGCAGTTCCAGCACGACGTCGAGCATCGCGGTGACCAGCAGGTCGGCGACCATCTCGAGGTCGTCGAACGGCCACTGTTCGAGCCCGGGTGTGCGGGCGAGGTCTGCGGCCAGTTCGCCGGCGAGCAAACGCAGTTCGGTCGTGATGGCGCGCGCGACTTCAGGTTGGCCTCCGTGGCGTTCACGCGCGAGGAAGCGGAACGCGGGCTCGTGTACCCGCACTTCACGCACCAGGATGCGGAGTGACTCGCGGGCGGTGGCGGGACCGGGGGAGCGTCGCGCGTCGCGCAGCAGGCGTCGCAGCACCCGCATCGTATCGGCGGCGAGGGTGACGCCGAGTTCCTCCATGGAGGCGAAGTGGCGGTAGAACGCCGTCGGCACGATTCCGGCGTGCCGGGCGACCTCGCGCAGGCTGACGCCGGCAAGACCCCGGTCCGAGGACAGCTCGAGCGCCGCGTCGAGAAGTGCCTGACGGGTGCGTTCTTTGCGCTGTGCTCGGGTCGTGGAGGACGGGGCCGGTGCTGCTGACACGTTTCGAGTGTAGGCAGACGGGCCGGCGGCACGGGCACCGGGTGTAACCGGGGTCACAAACCGGTTGACACAGGGGAGCTACCGCCTGTCACACTTACTTGAGTGCACGGATGTGCACTCAGAATACGATGTCGCTCGGAAGGCAGGCACCAATGATTGCGCGCCACCTCCCCCCTGTAGACCATGCGCGGACGTTCGCCCGAAAAGTGCTCGTCAGCGCCCTGGGGACCCTCTCGAGTCCGCACCATCCCGACCGGTACCTCGAGCTGGTCGATCCTCTGCTCGCCACTTCCGTCACCCGTGCTCGGATTACACACGTGGACCGAAATGCCTCAGGATCGGTGACGTTCACCGTCAGCCCGGCGCGGCCCGTGCGGTTCGAACCGGGAAGCCACGTTCCGCTGTCGATCACGGTCGACGGCGTGCGGCACACCCGGACCTATTCACCCGCGTACGCACCCGGTGCGGTACGCGACGGAAGCGGGCCGATCGTGTTCACGGTGGGGTTGCACCCGGACGGGATCGTCTCCCGCCACCTCTACGAACACGCGCAACCCGGACTCGTCGTCGAACTCGGTGAACCGGCGGGCGATTTCGTGCTCCCGACACCGCGATCCGAGCGACTGATCCTCATCGGCGGTGGATCGGGGATCACCCCGGTGCTGTCGATGCTCGAGGGACTCGCCGCCGAAGGGCACACCGGTGCGGTCACGTTTCTGTACTACGCCCGGACTCCGGCGCATGTCCCGCGGCGCGAGGCACTCGATGCCCTCGCGGCGCTCCCCAACGTCGAGGTCGTTCTCGTGTACACCCGGTCGGGTGACGGCGCTCTCCAGGGGCGTTTCGACGCCGCCCACCTCCAGGCTGTCGCACCGTGGTTCGCCGATACTCCGGTCTACGTGTGCGGGCCTGCGGGCCTGGTGTCCCGTGTTCGGGACGTCTACGCCCGAGACGGCGCCGAGAACCTCGTCCACGTCGAGGAATTCACACCGCCGACCTACACGGTCGATCCGGACGACGCCACCGGCACGGTGTCGTTCGCCTCGTCGGGTGTCGTCGCCGACAACACCGGCGTGACGGTTCTCGAGCACGCCGAGAACGCGGGTCTGACACCCGAGCACGGTTGCCGGATGGGAATCTGCCACTCGTGCACGGCTGTCCGGCTCTCCGGCTGCACCCGCGACGTGCGGACCGGTGAACTCGATTCGGAGCCCGGAACGCGAATCCAGATCTGCATCAACGCGCCGGTCGGCGACGTCGCCGTCGATCTCTGACGCTCGACTCCACAGCATCCAGACCGATACCACTGGAGGACACCATGTTCGGATTGTCCCTGCCCTCGATTCCCTTCCTGCCGTTCCTCTCGGGATCCTCTGCGCCCGCGGATCCCGAACCGCTGGTGCTCACCCGGGAACACATCGACGAACTGGGCCGCGAACTCGACGCGTTGCGCGAGGAGACCGTGGCGTCGCTCGGCGACGAGGACCGTGAATACATCTATCGCATCATCAAGGCGCAGCGCGGATTCGAGGTCACCGGCCGCGGCCTGATGTACCTCGGCTTCTTCCCGCCCGCGTGGGTTGCGGGGGTCGCGGCACTGAGCGTGTCGAAGATCCTCGACAACATGGAGATCGGGCACAACGTGATGCACGGCCAGTACGACTGGATGAGGGAGCCGTCGCTGAACTCGCGCACGTTCGAGTGGGACACCGTCTGCCCCTCGGACCAGTGGCGGCATTCGCACAACTACATGCACCACACGTTCACCAACATCGTCGGCAAGGACCGTGACATCGGGTACGGGATCCTGCGGATGGACCCCAACCAGAAATGGCACCCGTACTACCTCGGCAACCCCATCTATGCGGCCGCACTGATGCTGCTGTTCGAGTGGGGAGTGATGATGCACGACGCCGAGGCGGAGAACATCGTCGCCGGCACCCGGTCGTGGCGAGACGTCCTTCCGCTCGCGCAGGGCTGGTGGCGCAAGGCGCGTCGTCAGGTCGTCAAGGACTACGTGGCGTTCCCGCTGCTCACCGGCCCGCTGTTCGTGCCCACTCTGGTCGGCAACGCGACCGCGAATGTGGTCCGCAACGTGTGGGCGTATTCGATCATCTTCTGCGGCCACTTCCCGTCGGGCGTGCAGTCGTTCAGCGAGGACGAAACGGCCGAGGAGACGCGGGGCGAGTGGTATGTCCGGCAGCTGCTCGGGAGCGCGAACATCTCCGGATCGCCGCTGTTCCACATCATGTCGGGCAACCTGTCGCACCAGATCGAGCACCACTTGTTCCCCGACCTGCCGGCGCACCGATACCCGGAACTCGCGCCGCGTGTCCGGGAGCTGTGTGAACAGTACGGATTGCCGTACAACAGCCGCGGCCTCACCGCCCAGGTGGCATCCGTGTGGAAGAAGATCTTCACGTTCGCACTGCCGCCGAACTGGGTGTCGCAGACCCCCGACATCTCGGTGCTTCTCGAGCGTTCGCCCCGCGAGCAGGCCGACGACGCTGCGGGTACCCTCGCACGGGAGAACGTCTGAGGGGGAGTGCCATGGTCGGGAAGTTCGAACGCAACAAGGACACCATCCAGGAGATGACCGAATCGGCGGCGACGCGAGTCGGCGCTATCGCGGGGATCATCACCGGAGCAGTCCGTGACGTCACCCGCGAGGTCGGCGGGTGGATCACCGATGGCATCGAGATGCGTGAAGCTGCCCGCAAGGCGCGTAGCGACGAGGAGCGCGGGGCTGCCGAGGGCGGCCCGACGGTCTCCACGACGGAGTAGCGCGCCGCGCACGCTGCCGGAAATCACGCAGCACAGTAGTCGGCCGCAAACGGGGGGGCCCCCCCAAAAACAGGCGGCCCC
>NZ_JAXION010000130.1:0-11140 GCF_049311045.1 Rhodococcus sp. 7Tela_A2
GCCCCCGTCCTGAGGAAGGGGGCCTTCGTCGTTCCTGGTGCGCGATACTGGGATTGAACCAGTGACCTCTTCCGTGTCAGGGAAGCGCTCTCCCGCTGAGCTAATCGCGCGGGATTGTGGGGTCCAGATTTGGAGCGGATGACGGGATTCGAACCCGCGACCCTCACCTTGGCAAGGTGATGCGCTACCAGCTGCGCTACATCCGCATGCACGTTGACTCTACATCGATTCGACCCACGTGCTGGTCGAACCTGGTGCGCGATACTGGGATTGAACCAGTGACCTCTTCCGTGTCAGGGAAGCGCTCTCCCGCTGAGCTAATCGCGCGAGGTGGAGACGGGAATCGAACCCGTGTGCACGGCTTTGCAGGCCGTTGCCTCACCACTCGGCCACTCCACCATTAAAAGGTCGAGTCCAACCTCTCGAGCGGATGACGGGATTCGAACCCGCGACCCTCACCTTGGCAAGGTGATGCGCTACCAGCTGCGCTACATCCGCATTCGCACCGTTCGGCGTTTTGCTCTCCGTGGTGCGGTTCAGAACACTAGCCGACCACCGTCGAAACACACAAATCAGCAGGTCGTGGCGCGAAATGCGGTTCGAGGGGCTGCAGGGTTCCCTGTGGTGTCTGTGCCGGCATGCCGAATCGGTCGTGGTGGTCGACGACCATCGTCCGGGCCGGTTGCGTGGTGGGGTGCAGGCTCTGTGAGGAACCCGGTGGGAAACAGCCGACGGGAGGAGGGGAAGGGAGTGTGGCGGGGCCGTCGCTGCCGGGCCCGCTCCGGCCTGCCGCGATCCGACCCGTACAGGCCTTTCCCCTACACGTCCCCTGCGCGGCATCGCGCGTCCTCTACCGGCAGTGCGGTCCAGGGCCCCGCGAGCCCCTTCGCGTCCATTCACGACATCGGACGCGAAGTCCCTCTTCTTGCAGCGCGGTGTTCGGTCTTTGCAGTGCGGTGTTTGTGCGTGCGGAGTAGCGTCCCGAGTGTGGTCGAACCGCGGTGACCTGCGGATTCGTGTTCGGAGCGAGAGAGTGTTAATGTTCCTTTCCGTTCGAGCCGCAGCGATGCGGCCCGGTCCCGTGGCTCAGTGGAAGAGCGTCCCGTTCACACCGGGAAGGTCGCTGGTTCGATCCCAGCCGGGACCACCCAATGTCGCATGGGCACCCCGTGCCAGCGACGATCCTCATTACTCCTCGCCGCATCCTCATAGGCCGGTATATCCGCGTGCAGGATCTTCTGATTCCCCCTCGCCAGCCGGTGCGGACGAGTTCCTTCGCATCGTCGGCTCGCCAGGTCAGGGCACCGTGATGACCGACTTCCCTCGAATGCTGCTCTTGCCGAGAGACGCGAGGGCTTCGGGCGTCTGGTCGAACGCGAAGGTGGCGCCGACGACGGGGCGGATGGAACCGGCGTCGACGAGATCGGCAATGAGACGCAGTTGCTCCCCGGACGCGTGCATGAACAAGAACTCGTAGGTCACGCCGAGCTTCCTGGCAAGGGAGCGGGTCGTGCGGCTGCGAGCGGCGATGACCAGGCGCACGATGGGGTTCGCGCCGATCTCTTTCGCGAAGGCCGGATCGGGGACTCCGTAGATTCCCACGGCCTTCCCGCCGGGCCTGAGCACCCGGAGGGACTCGAGCAGGTGTTCGCCGCCGAGGGAGTCCAGGACGAAGTCGTACCCGGAGAGCTCTTTGCCGAAGTCCTGGGTGTGGTAGTCGATGACCACGTCCGCACCGAGTTCGCGAACGAAGTCCGCATTCCGACCGGATACCGTGGTCGCCACCTGCGCCCCGAGGTGCTTGGCGAGCTGGATCGCGATACTCCCGACGCCGCCGGCACCGGCGTGGACGAGGACTTTCTGCCCGCCCGTCACTCGTCCCTTCTCCACGAGCGCTTGCCACGCCGTCAATGCCACCAAGGGCAGCGACGGCGCCTCCACGGGACCGATCGATGCGGGAGCGACGGCGAGATCAGCCTGATCGATCGCGATGCGCTCGGCGAACGTGCCGATGCGGTAGTCGCGCGGGCGTGAGTAAACCTTGTCCCCGGCTTCGAACCCCCGCACGTGTGCGCCCACGCTGACCACCGTCCCGGCCACATCGTGGCCGAGCGTGAGCGGGGGCTTGTAGTGCAGGATCGGCTTGAACTCGCCGTCGCGGATCTTGTCGTCCAGCTGGTTCACGCCCGCCGCACTCACGCTGACCAGGACGTCCCGAGTGCCCACGGCGGGTTCGGGGACGTCCGCTTCGTGGAGGGGTTGCTTGTACCTGTCGAATACGAACGCTCGCATGGTCTGTCCTCCTTGCCGGACGCTGCCGGTGTGTGAGTCGTGCAGGACGCCGCGTGCGGGGTCGGTGACGGCAGGGCGCGAACGGGCGCACGCCGGAATCGGGCCTGGCCCTCCCGACACCGTAACCAGGCGACACGGGGGGTTGATGGGTTTCCCGCAGGTCCGGGAGGACGCAGTGACGCGGCGTTGCAGACGCCGGCGCGCATGGGGATCGCCCTCAGGGCTGTCTCCCGGGAATAGTGATGAACGGCACCCACCGGAGGGTGCCCATTTTTCGTTTGTGTCATGTAACAGTTGGGCACTGTGCGACCGATGGTGCTGGAGGGTGCCCGGGTCGGCAGCGTCCCACTTTCGTGGCCATCGGTGTCCGCGCGAGCGATTGATGGCAGGATTGACCTCGTCCCAGGAGGGGGTGCGCCCTAGATGAGTGTTGCGGACAGCGAGTGGCCGGTTGTCGGGGCAACCGGCGCCAGGTTCGGTTCGGCAAGATCCCGGCAGCGCCGAAACAGCGCGGGTGCAGAGCTTGCGCAGCGCGGCCGGCCGTCGGGCGAAGTGGATCAAGGCAGTGTTTCCGGGCAAACCCGGGTGGTGGGCGGTACCCCTGAAAGGCGGGCAGCGATGTCCGGCACCGACAGGGGATCCGAGATCGATGTGGGAAACGAGGACATGGACCAGCCAGAGACGTCGTCGTTCGTGCGGCCGTTCGTGCGAATCGGGGGGCGCACCCGTGCGGAGGTAGAGCTACCGCTCGAAGCACTCGTGTCCGCGGTGCCCTCCGCGCAGGGAATCGAACGGGGATTCGCGCTCGAGGAACACCGGACCGTGCTGGCCCTGTGCGTGCAGCCACGCTCGATCATGGAGGTCGCGGCGCTGGCGGGCATTCCCTTGGGGGTCGCCCGAGTTCTGGTGGGCGATCTCGCCGCCACAGGAGAACTCACGGTGCATCGCACGGTCGATCAGGTGGGCCCGGGTGTCGATCTGCTCGAACGCGTACTCGTCGGCCTGCACGGGATCTGACGTTCGTCGCTCGGGGCGTCCGCGGCCGGTGACGCCCTGTGTTCGTCGGCAGAGTGAATGTCGATAGCATGTAGGGGTTGCCATCGCGCACGTCTACGCGCAGGCGACGCCCTTTTATCAGGCATCGAGCCGAGGAGTTCACCACAGTGACCACGCCCGCATCCGCGAAATCAGCCACGCTCGTCCGGGTGCCGGCTGGAACCAGTGCGGGCGCGGCCGTACGTGAGGCGGGACTGCCGCTCAAAGGACCGGACACGATCGTCGTCGTCCGGGACGCCGACGGTGCGCTACGAGACCTCGCGTGGGTGCCGGATCAGGATGTCGACGTCGAGGCCGTCGGTGCCGACACCGAGGACGGACGCAGCGTCATCCGGCACTCCGCCGCTCACGTGCTCGCACAGGCAGTGCAGCAGGAGTTCCCCGAGGCGAAGCTCGGCATCGGCCCGCCGATCAAGGACGGCTTCTACTACGACTTCAAGGTCGACCGGCCCTTCACGCCCGAAGATCTCGCCAAGCTCGAGAAGCGCATGAAGAAGATCGTCAAGGACGCGCAGCGCTTCTCGCGCCGGGTCGTCGCGGATATCGCCGACGCGCGTGCGGAACTCGCGGACGAGCCGTTCAAGCTCGAGCTCATCGACGACAAGTCCGGTATCGACGATCCCGAGATCATGGAGGTCGGCGGTAACGAGCTGACCATCTACGACAATCTCAACCCGCGTACCGGTGAACTCGTCTGGAAGGACCTCTGCCGCGGTCCGCACCTGCCGACCACCAAATACATTCCGGCCTTCAAGCTCACGCGCAGCTCCGCCGCGTACTGGCGCGGTGACCAGGACAACGCCGATCTGCAGCGCATCTACGGCACCGCGTGGGAGTCCACGGAAGCCCTCGACCGCCACCTCGAACTGCTCGCCGAGGCCGAACGTCGCGACCACCGCAAGCTCGGCGCCGAACTCGACCTGTTCTCGTTCCCGGACGAACTCGGCTCGGGTCTGCCCGTGTTCCACCCCAAGGGCGGCATCATCCGGCAGGAGATGGAGAACTACTCCCGCGAGCGGCACGTCGCCGCCGGGTACGACTTCGTCAACACGCCGCACATCACCAAGGGCCATCTCTACGAAATCTCCGGCCACCTCGACTGGTACCGCGACGGCATGTTCCCGGCCATGCACATCGACGAGGAACTCAACGACGACGGCACGGTCCGCAAGCCCGGCCAGGACTACTACCTCAAGCCGATGAACTGCCCGATGCACGACCTGATCTTCCGTTCCCGCGGCCGGTCGTACCGTGAGCTGCCGCTGCGGATGTTCGAGTTCGGCTCCGTGTACCGGTACGAGAAGTCGGGCGTCATCCACGGCCTGACCCGCGTGCGCGGAATGACGCAGGACGACGCGCACATCTTCTGCACGCCCGAGCAGATGCGCGACGAGCTCACCTCGGTGCTGAACTTCATCCTGGAACTGCTCCGGGACTACGGACTCGACGACTACTACCTCGAGTTGTCGACCAAGAACCCGAAGAAGTTCGTCGGCAGCGACGAACTGTGGGAGACCGCCACCGATACGCTGCGCGAGGTCGCCGAGGCCTCGGGTCTGCACCTCGTCCCCGATCCCGGCGGCGCCGCGTTCTACGGCCCGAAGATCTCGGTGCAGGTCACCGATGCGCTCGGTCGCAACTGGCAGATGTCCACGATTCAGCTCGACTTCAACCTGCCGGAGCGGTTCGAGCTGGAGTACACCGGATCGGACGGCGCCAAGCACCGTCCGGTGATGATCCACCGCGCGCTGTTCGGCTCGATCGAGCGGTTCTTCGGTGTGCTCACCGAGCACTACGCGGGGGCGTTCCCGGCGTGGCTCTCCCCGGTACAGGTCGTCGGTATCCCCGTCGCCGCCGACTTCGAGGACCACCTCTTCGACGTCGTCGCCGCACTGAAGGCCGAGGGCATCCGCGCCGAGGTCGACATCTCGGACGACCGGATGCAGAAGAAGATCCGCACCCACACCACTCAGAAGGTGCCGTTCATGCTGCTCGCCGGTGAGCGCGACGTCGCGGCCGGCGCGGTGAGCTTCCGGTTCCGTGACGGCACGCAGATCAACGGGGTGCCTGTCGACGAGGCCGTGCGGATCGTCGTCGACTGGGTGCGCCGCCGCGAGAACGCATCGCCCACCGCCGAACTGGTACAGCCGGCCGGGGCGGGCGGGCAGCCGTGACCGGCGGCCCCGTCGACGAGTCGGGTGCGTACACCGACCCTGCCGCTGCACCGGCAGGTGACCCCCGCCGAACCCCGGAACCGGCCGACACGGCCGACGGGCTCGTCGACCGGGGCGTAGGCGACCGCGACCACCTGCAGCGACTGTGGTCTCCGCACCGCATGTCGTACATCACCGAGTCGCCCGGTGCGCGCAGCGAACCGTACGAGCCGTTCACCGACATCCCCAAGATGCCGGACGAAGAGGGCCTCGTCGTCGCCCGCGGTGAATTCGTGTATGCGGTGCTCAACCTCTATCCGTACAACCCCGGCCACCTCATGGTCGTGCCGTACCGGCGGGTTGCGAATCTCGAGGACCTCACCGCCGAGGAGAGCGCCGAACTCATGGCGTTCGCCCAGCGCGCCCTCCAGGTGATCAAGAAGGTGTCGCGGCCGCACGGCTTCAACGTCGGTCTCAACCTCGGCGCGGCCGCGGGAGGCTCACTGTCCGAGCACCTGCACCTGCACGTGGTGCCCCGCTGGGGCGGAGATGCCAACTTCATCACGGTCCTCGGAGGCTCCAAGGTGATGGTGCAACTGCTGCGCGACACCCGGGCACTTCTGGCGTCGGCCTGGGACGAGTGAGAAACTCACGTCAAGTGCAGGTTCCTGCACCCGTCGGCGGTAGCGTCGACCGTGCGCTTCCCGGCCGTGGCAGGATCGTGTCCCGGGCACAACGGTCGAATCGGAAAACGGGGGTCGAACAATGCTGAGCTTCTTCGGGCGCGCGTCGGTGTCGAAGGCCACCGCGCCGCTCGGCAAGGCGTTGATCCGAACCGGACTGACGCCGGACGCCGTCACCGTCATCGGCACCGTCGCGACGATCGTTGCCGCCGTGACGCTGTTCCCCATCGGCGAGTTGTTCTGGGGAGCACTGGCGATCTGGATATTCGTCATGTTCGACATGCTCGACGGGGCGATGGCGCGAGCGCGCGGCGGCGGCACCCGGTTCGGCGCGGTCCTCGACGCGACCTGTGACCGGGTTGCCGACGGTGCGATCTTCGCCGGTCTGGCGTGGTGGGCGGTGTACCACGAGGACAGCCGCCCGCTCCTCGTCGCGACCCTGATCTGCCTGGTGTGCTCGCAGGTCATCTCCTACGCCAAGGCCAGGGCCGAGGCCAGCGGGCTCTCGGCGGACGGCGGCCTGATCGAACGTCCCGACCGCCTCGTCATCGTCCTCGTCGGCGCCGGCTTCACCGGTCTCGGTCTCGACTGGGCAATCCACATCGCCATGTGGCTGCTTGCCGCCGGTTCGGTGATCACGGTGTTCCAGCGGGTTCTCGCCGTGCGGAACTCGCCCAGCGCGCGGGAGTTGCTCCCGATCGCCACGGGTACCCCCGCGGACACGAACGACAAGAACGAGGGCGACCGGTGAGGCCCGCCGATCGCGCCGCGGACCTCGGGTACGCGGCGGGATGGCGCGTGGTGCGTGCGCTTCCCGAAGGACTCGCCCGTCGTCTGTTCGACACCGGTGCGGACTACGCCGCGCGCCGGGGCGGGGGACCGCAGCAGTTGCGTCGCAATCTGGCCCGGGTGCTGGGCACGGCGCCGGACCAGGTTCCCGACGAACTCGTCCGGGCATCGTTGCGGTCCTATGCCCGCTACTGGCGTGAAGCGTTCCGGTTGCCGTCCATGGATCTGGACGAGACGGCCGTGTCGATCGACGACGCCATCGAAGGGCGCGAACATCTCGACGCGGCACTCGCGGCGGGACGCGGTGCGATCCTGGCTCTGCCGCACAGCGGTAACTGGGATCTCGCCGGGGTGTGGTGTGTGCGGCACACGGGAGGCTTGGCGACCGTCGCCGAGCGGTTGCGTCCGGAAGCGCTGTACAAGCGATTCGTCGAATACCGCGAAGGGCTGGGATTCGAAATCTTTCCTCTCACCGGTGGGGAGACCCCGCCGTTCGTCGAACTCGCCGAAAGGTTGCGGGAGAACAAGGTGGTCTGCCTGCTCGGCGAGCGTGACCTCGCCCGAAAGGGCGTCCCGGTCACCTTCTTCGGCGAGCCCACACGTATGCCCGCCGGACCTGCGAAACTTGCCCTCGAGACGGGGGCGGCGCTGCTCCCGGTCCATTGCTGGTTCACCGACGACGGGTGGGGATTCCGCGTGCATCCCGAGATCGACGTGACCGGAGGCGTCGAGACGGCGACGCAGGCTCTCGCCGACCGGTTCGCCGCCGACATCGCCGCTCACCCGGCAGACTGGCACATGCTGCAGCCGTTGTGGCTCGACGACTTGTCCGAGGCTCGCCGCGCCCGAATGGAGGCGTAAGTGAAGATCGGAATGGTCTGCCCGTATTCGTTCGACGTGCCCGGCGGAGTCCAGGCGCACGTCGCGGACCTTGCCGAGGTGCTCATCGCGCGCGGCCACGACGTGAGCGTCCTCGCGCCGGCCTCGGAGGACACCGTGCTGCCGGACTTCGTGACCTCCGCCGGCCGCGCAGTGGGAATTCCGTACAACGGGTCGGTGGCACGGCTCAGCTTCGGGCCCGTCTCCTACACGCGGGTGCGGCGGTGGATCAACGACAACGACTTCGACGTCCTGCACATCCACGAGCCCAACGCACCGAGCCTGTCGATGCTGGCGCTCAAGATCGCGGAAGGTCCCATCGTCGCCACGTTCCACACCTCCACCACCAAGTCGCTGGTGCTGAGCACGTTCCACGGTGTCCTGCAGCCGTACCTGGAGAAGATCACCGGCCGCATCGCCGTGTCCGAACTCGCTCGCCGGTGGCAGGTCAACTCCCTCGGTGCGGACGCGGTGGAGATTCCCAACGGCGTCGACGTCCCGTTCTTCCAGCACACCCCGCCGCTGCCCGGTTACCCCCGAGCGGGTCGCACGGTGCTGTTCCTCGGAAGGTACGACGAACCCCGCAAGGGCATGGAAGTCCTGCTCGGAGCGTTGCCCACGATCGTCGCGCGCTATCCCGACATCGAAATCCTGGTCGTCGGTCGCGGTGACGAGGACAAACTCCGCAAGGATGCGGGACCACACGCCCGCCACCTGCGACTGCTCGGGCAGGTCGACGACGATATGAAGGCCGCCGCGATGCGAGGGGCGGACGTGTACTGCGCTCCGAACCTCGGTGGTGAGAGTTTCGGCATCGTCCTCGTGGAGGCGCTCGCTGCGGGCACCGCCGTGGTGGCATCCGAACTCGACGCATTCCGTCGTGTTCTGCGTGACGGCCGTGCCGGTGTCCTCGTTCCAGTGGGCGACTCGCAGGCGCTCGCCCAGGGGATCCTCGACGTGCTCGACGACGACACGCGCCGTGATGCGCTCGTGGAGGCGGGCACGGAGATCGTCGGCTGCTACGACTGGCCGGTCGTCGCCGAGCAGATCCTCCGGGTGTACGAGACGGTCACCGTCGGCGCCGGGCGCGTTCGCGAGGTGCGCTCGTGACACTCAGTGCACTGACAATCCTCGTTCTCGCGCTCGTCGCGGCAGTCGTTGTGGCCGTGGGGTTCTGGGCGTACTCCGTCGCGAACCGGCTCGACCGGCTCCATGTGCGCTCGGATCTGTCGTGGCTCGCGCTCGACGCCGCACTCGCACGACGCGCCGTGGTCGCGAGAAGCATCGCCGCGTCCATCTCCGCGTCGGAGGGCCGGAGCCTGGCACATCTCGCGGACGTCGCCGAACGCGCCGACCGAGGCCACCGCGAAGCCGCGGAGAACGCGTTGTCCGCGGCACTCGCCAAGATCGACACCGATCGGCTGCGTTCGCCGCTGGTCGCCGAACTCGCCGACGCCGAAGCGCGCGTGCTCATCGCTCGTCGCTTCCACAACGACGCGGTGCGCGACACGCTGGCGCTCCGGACCCGGCGAACTGTGCAGTGGCTGCATCTCGGCGGCACCGCCCCCCTCCCGACCTACTTCGAGATCGCCGAGCGGGCGGGGACATCCGTCCCGGTGTCCGCCCAGGCTGTGGCAGTGCGTCCGGCACCGAGCTCACCCGCTGCGAGCTCACCCGCCCCGAGTTCGCCTGCGCCTGTACCCGACCGCGCGCGCACGTCGGCGCGCGTGGTGTTGCTCGACGACGAAGGGCGGGTGCTGCTCCTGCGCGGGCACGACCCCACGACCCCCGAGGCGCATTTCTGGTTCACGGTGGGTGGCGCCGTCGAACCGGGGGAGAGCCTGCTGGATGCGGCGATCCGGGAGATCGCCGAGGAAACGGGACTCCACGTCGATCCGGATCAGGTGTTCGGGCCCATGTGGCGGCGCGTGGCGGTCTTCCCGTTCAACGGTGAGGTACTGCATTCCGAGGAACTTTTCTTCGCCGTGCAGGTACCCGCGTTCGAACCCGGAGCGGACGGATTCACCGACCTCGAACGCCGGATGAGCCTCGAGCACCGCTGGTTCGATCCGGCCGGGGTCCGGGAGCTGGTCGGGGCGGGGGAGTCCGTCTATCCGCAGGATCTGCCGCAGTTGCTAGACGAGGCACGTGCGGTCGCGGCCCGGCATCGCGAACCCGAGGTCCGCGCAATTCGCTGACGCGGCAGGCAGACACGGCAAGGCCAGCCCACCGTGACTGGCTATGGGCGGTGCCGGTGCGCGTCCATAGACTCGCCGTATCGCGCAGGCCGATCCGTGCTGCGGCGTCTTCCGTGTCGACCTCTTCCAGGAGTCCTGCTGTGAGCACCCCACAATCCACGTCCGTCACCGGCACCGCCCGCGTCAAGCGCGGCATGGCCGAGATGCTCAAGGGCGGGGTGATCATGGACGTGGTCACACCCGATCAGGCCAAGATCGCCGAGGACGCCGGCGCCGTCGCGGTCATGGCTCTCGAGCGGGTGCCGGCCGACATCCGCGCGCAGGGGGGTGTCTCCCGCATGAGCGACCCCGACATGATCGACGGCATCATCGAGGCCGTCTCCATCCCGGTGATGGCGAAGGCGCGGATCGGTCATTTCGTGGAGGCGCAGATCCTGCAGTCCCTCGGCGTCGACTACATCGACGAGTCCGAGGTGCTCACCCCGGCCGACTACGAGCACCACATCGACAAGTTCGCGTTCACCGTGCCGTTCGTGTGCGGTGCCACCAACCTCGGTGAGGCGCTGCGGCGGATCAACGAGGGCGCTGCCATGATCCGGTCGAAGGGCGAGGCCGGAACCGGTGACGTGTCCAACGCGACCACCCACATGCGGCGGATCCGGCAGGACATCCGGCGACTGGGTTCGCTTCCCGAAGACGAACTCTTCGTTGCCGCAAAGGAACTTCAGGCACCCTACGACCTCGTCGTGGAGGTTGCGAAGGCCGGTAAGCTGCCGGTCACCTTGTTCACCGCCGGTGGCATCGCGACCCCCGCCGATGCGGCCATGATGATGCAACTCGGAGCCGAAGGTGTCTTCGTCGGTTCCGGCATCTTCAAGTCCGGAAATCCGGCGCAGCGTGCGACCGCGATCGTCAAGGCCACCACTTTCCACGACGACCCCGATGTCCTGGCGAAGGTGTCCCGGGGTCTCGGTGAGGCCATGGTGGGAATCAACGTCGACGAGATCCCGGAACCTCACCGCCTGGCAGAGCGCGGCTGGTGAGCGTCGTCGATCGCTGACGACACAGAGCAGCGCACCCGGTAATTTCT
>NZ_JAXION010000131.1:0-11073 GCF_049311045.1 Rhodococcus sp. 7Tela_A2
CCCGGTGGCTCAAGGCTGTCGGCGACGAAGTGGCCGCCGACGAACCCCTCCTCGAGGTCTCCACCGACAAGGTCGACACCGAGATCCCGTCGCCCGTCGCCGGTATCCTCACCGAGATCACCGCGCAGGAGGACGACACCGTCGAGGTCGGCGGACAGCTCGCCGTCATCGGCACCGAGGCCCCCGCCGAGAAGGAGAAGCCGGCGGAAGAGCCGGCCGCCGCGCCTGCCTCCACGCCTCCGTCCGAGGAAGCGGCACCCGAGCCGTCCGAGTCGGAGCCGTCCGAGCCCGAGCAGTCCGCTCCGGCTGCTTCCGGTGGCAGCGGCGAAGGCACCCCGGTCACCATGCCCGCACTGGGCGAGTCCGTCACCGAAGGCACCGTCACCCGGTGGCTCAAGGCTGTCGGCGACGAAGTGGCCGCCGACGAACCCCTCCTCGAGGTCTCCACCGACAAGGTCGACACCGAGATCCCGTCCCCCGTCGCCGGTATCCTCACCGAGATCACCGCACAGGAGGACGACACCGTCGAGGTCGGCGGACAGCTCGCCGTCATCGGCACCGAAGCCCCCGCCGAGAAGCCCGCCGAACCCGAGGCGAAGCCTGCGCCCAAGCAGGAGGCTCCCAAGCAGGAGGCTCCCAAGCAGGAGGCTCCCAAGGCCGCCGAGAAGCCTGCCGAGAGCAAGCCCGCGCCGGCCGCTCCGAAGGCCGAGCAGGCCGCGTCGGCTCCGGCTCCGCAGGCTGTCGCGTCCTCGTCCGGCGACTCGTCGAACGGGTCCAGCCCGTACGTCACTCCCCTCGTGCGCAAGCTCGCCGCGGAGAACGATGTCGACCTGGCGACGGTCAAGGGCACCGGTGTCGGTGGCCGAATCCGCAAGCAGGACGTGCTGGCCGCCGCGGAGGCGAAGAAGGCTCCGGCCACCGAGGAGAAGGCTCCCGCGAAGTCCGCTCCGTCCGCACCGTCCGGTGCCGCACCGGGTGTGCGTCCCGAACTGGCCGATCTGCGCGGTACCACGCAGAAGGTCAACCGGATCCGTCAGATCACCGCGAAGAAGACTGTCGAGTCGCTGCAGACCACGGCGCAGCTCACGCAGACCTTCGAGGTCGACATGACCAAGATCGCCCAGCTGCGGGCCCAGGCGAAGAAGTCGTTCGCCGAGCGTGAGGGCGTGAACCTCACGTTCCTGCCGTTCTTCGCGAAGGCTGTCGTCGAGGCCCTGCGTGCGCACCCGAACGTCAACGCGTCGTTCGACGAGGGCAAGAAGGAGATCACGTACCACGCGGCGGAACACCTCGGCATCGCCGTGGACACCGAGCAGGGTCTGCTCTCCCCCGTGATCCACAACGCCGGCGACCTGTCGCTGGCAGGGCTCGCACGGGCCATCGCCGACCTCGCCAAGCGCACGCGCAGCGGCGGTCTCAAGCCCGACGAGCTGGCCGGTGGCACGTTCACGATCACCAACATCGGAAGCCAGGGCGCGTTGTTCGACACCCCGATCCTGGTGCCGCCGCAGGCCGCGATGCTCGGTACGGGCGCGATCGTCAAGCGCCCCGTGGTGGTGACCGACGAGACCGGCAACGAGTCGATCGGCGTCCGGTCGATGTGCTACCTGCCGCTCACCTACGATCACCGTCTCATCGACGGCGCCGATGCCGGCCGGTTCCTGACGACGATCAAGCATCGTCTCGAGGAAGCCGCGTTCGAGGCCGACCTCGGTCTGTGATCCTCGGTCTGTGATCGGCTGAAGATCACGTTCGTGCTCCACCGATAGCGGGGGCGCGGTCATCACGACGGCGCCCCCGTTTTTCGTCGTGCGGTGGCGGTACGGGCCGTTCCGCTTCGACCCGACCGGCGTAAAGTCCGGATACATGAGCAACCCCACCGCGTCCGCCCGTTCCGATACCGCGCCGGTCACCGTGGTGCATCTCGGGTCGATCGGGTACCTCGAGGCGTGGGAGCGGCAGCGGGAGATCCTCAACGCCCGCGCCGACGGCACCGGGTCCGACACCCTGCTGCTGCTCGAACACCCCGCGGTCTACACCGCGGGCCGGCGCACCGAGGACGGCGACCGTCCCACCGACGGCACCCCCGTCATCGATGTCGACCGGGGCGGAAAGATCACCTGGCACGGTCCCGGCCAGCTTGTCGGATATCCGATCATCAAACTCGCTGAGCCCATCGACGTCGTCGGGTACGTACGCCGGATCGAGCAGGCACTCATCACGGTGTGCACCGACCTGGGACTGACGTGTGGCCGCATCGAGGGACGCTCCGGGGTATGGCTGCCCGGGGGACTGCGCGACGGGCAGTGGGTGCCCGAGCGGAAGATCGCTGCGATCGGGATCCGCGTGCAGCGCGGCGTCACGATGCACGGCTTCTCGCTCAACTGCAATTCCACACTCGATGCGTTCGACTCGATCGTGCCGTGCGGAATCCGCGACGCCGGTGTCGCATCACTGACCGGGGAACTCGGCAGGGAGATCACGATCGACGACGTCACCCCGGCGGTGACCGAGGCCGTGCTCGATGCGCTCGACGGACGGATTCCCGTCACCACATCCGACATCGACCGGGTCACCTTCGAGGAAGCCGCCGCCGCGGCCGAAGGCTCCTCACGCGCCCCGGAATTCACCACTGTGCAGTTCTGACCGGCGGCGCTCCCCGACAGGGTCACGGTGTGAGCGCGGGCGTACGATCGAGGACGTGACTGTGGCCCCAGAAGGACGCAAACTGCTGCGGATCGAGACCCGAAACGCTCAGACGCCGATCGAACGTAAACCGAACTGGATCAAGACCCGGGCGAAGATGGGCCCGGAATACACCGAGCTCAAAGGCCTTGTACGACGCGAGGGCCTGCACACGGTCTGCGAAGAGGCCGGGTGCCCCAACATCTACGAATGCTGGGAAGACCGTGAGGCGACGTTCCTGATCGGTGGTGAACAGTGCACGCGGCGCTGCGACTTCTGCCAGATCGACACCGGCAAGCCCGCGGTACTCGACCGTGACGAACCGCGCCGTGTCGCCGAATCCGTTCAGGCGATGGGCCTTCGATACTCGACGATCACCGGCGTTGCCCGCGACGACCTCCCCGACGGCGGCGCGTGGCTGTACGCCGAGACCGTGCGGCAGATCCACGAACTCAACCCCGGCACCGGTGTCGAGAACCTCATCCCCGACTTCAACGGCAAGCCCGACCTCCTGCGCGAGGTGTTCGAGTCCCGTCCCGAGGTGCTCGCTCACAACGTCGAGACGGTGCCGCGGATCTTCAAGCGCATCCGCCCGGCTTTCCGCTACCAGCGGTCGCTCGACGTAATCACCGCGGCCCGCGAATTCGGTCTCGTCACCAAGTCGAACCTCATCCTCGGAATGGGCGAGACGCCCGAGGAGGTCACCCAGGCGCTGCACGACCTGCACGACGCCGGGTGCGACATCATCACCATCACGCAGTACCTGCGGCCGTCGCCGCGGCACCATCCCGTCGAGCGGTGGGTCAAGCCCGAAGAGTTCGTAGCGCACTCCGACACCGCCCGCTCCATCGGGTTCGCCGGCGTGATGGCCGGTCCGCTGGTGCGCTCGTCGTACCGCGCCGGCCGTCTCTACGCGCAGGCCATGGCCCATCACGGCCGCGAACTGCCCGCAGCACAGGCGCACCTCGCCGAGGAAGGCACCGCATCGCAAGAGGCGGGCGCAGTCCTCGCCCGATTCGGTAGCTGACGCTCCGGATCGGCGACGCTGTCCGGTCGGCCCCGGTGGTGGCGAATGCGCCACCACCGGGGCCGTATCCTTGTGGGTATGGCCAAGGGCAGTAGCAGCGACAAGGAAGCGAAGGCTGCGGCGAAAGCCGCACGGAAGCAGGCGTCGAAGGAGCGTCGCGGCCAGTTGTGGCAGGCGTTCCAGATTCAGCGCAAGGAAGACAAGCTTCTCCTTCCGTGGATGATCGGGACGCTCGTCGCATCGATCGTCGTGTTCTTCCTCATCGGTTTGATCTTCGGGATCCAGTGGTTCCTGTTGCCCATCGGAATTCTCGTGGGCGTGCTTCTCGCGTTCATCATCTTCGGGCGCCGCGTCCAGAAGTCGGTGTACACGAAGGCCGACGGACAGGCCGGCGCAGCAGCCTGGGCACTGGACAACCTTCAGGGCGCATGGCGCGTCACCCAGGCGGTCGCCGGGACGACGCAGCTCGACGCGGTCCATCGCGTCATCGGCCGCCCCGGCGTGATTCTCGTCGGTGAAGGCAACCCCGGCCGGGTCCGGGGCCTCATGGCTCAGGAGAAGAAGCGCGTCTCCCGCCTCGTCGGCGACACGCCGATCTACGAAGTGATCGTCGGAAACGACGAAGGACAGGTCAAGCTCTCGCAGCTCCAGAAGCACCTGTCGAAGCTTCCCCGCAACATCGACACCAAGCGCATGGACACCATCGAGGGTCGTCTCTCGGCGCTGAGCACCAAGAAGACCGGACCGGCCATGCCGAAGGGTCCGCTGCCCGCCGGCGCGAAGATGCGCAGCGTGCAGCGCACGATCCGTCGCCGCTGACCCCGCATTCCCTCCGTTCCACGCAAAGGCCGCCTCGATCCACTGATCGGGGCGGCTTTTCGGTGCGGTCAGGGACGTCTAGCGGGCGCGGACGATCGCGGTACCGGTCGCGCGGTCGTGCAGGCCGCGGCCGTCGACGTCGGTGACGGTCGCGGGGACGACGAACACGATCAGCATCTGGCGTGCGAGCGCCCGGACGATACCGACCCGGACGGGCGCGTCCACGCGAGCGACTCGCACGCCGGCGAGGAACTGGCCGGGGGTGAACGAGAACAGCGCGACGGTCACGACGCCGACGACGAACCAGATGATCAACGTGTATCCCGAGAGGCGGGAGCTTTCGAGCGGGTTCTCGCCGACCAGGCTCGCCGCGATCGCCATCGACAGGAACCAGTCGAGCGACAGTGCCAGCACGCGGCGCGCCGTCGACACGAGAGACCCGGATCCGTGCTGGGGAAGGCCGAGCAGTTCGCCGGAGTACGCCTGCTCTTCCTGCTGCCCCTTCGGGAGCGCCGCGGAAGGTCCGGAAAGCCAACTGCCCGTCATACGTGCCATACGTCCAGGATAGGCTGGTCGCTGCGGATCACCATGATCCCATGCACCGGCGGTGACCTCTACCACGTTTCTGCCCTGACAGCAGGGGCAATGCGAGCCGTAACACCGTCGAAACATAGGTTTGATGGGCGGGCAACACCAGGTCCATACCGTCTGATCCGACGCAGGCGCCCCAGCACCATGGCGCGCACCGACTGAAGGAGCACAAGCGTGGCGTTCACCACGGCCGAAGAGGTCATCAAGTACATCGCGGACGAAAACGTCGAGTACGTGGATATCCGCTTCACCGACCTGCCCGGCATCGAGCAGCACTTCTCGATCCCGGCGAAGGCGTTCAATCAGGACGTCTTCGAGGACGGCCTGGCCTTCGACGGCTCGTCCGTGCGTGGCTTCCAGTCCATCCACGAGTCGGACATGCTCCTGCTTCCGGACGTGACCACTGCGCGCATCGATCCCTTCCGTGCCGCCAAGACGCTCAACGTGAGCTTCTTCGTCCACGACCCCTTCACTCGCGAGTCGTACTCCCGCGACCCCCGCAACGTCGCGCGCAAGGCCGAGGAGTACTTGGTCAGCACCGGCATCGCCGACACCGCGTACTTCGGCGCCGAGGCCGAGTTCTACATCTTCGACTCCGTGTCCTACGACTCCAAGATGAACGGCTCGTTCTACGAGGTCGATTCCATCTCCGGCGCCTGGAACACCGGTGTGGACTACAACGCCGACGGCACCCCGAACCGTGGCTACAAGGTTCGCCCGAAGGGCGGCTACTTCCCCGTTGCGCCGTACGACCACTACGTGGACCTGCGCGACGAGATCTCCACCAACCTGCAGCTCGCGGGCTTCGAGCTCGAGCGCGCCCACCACGAGGTCGGCACCGGCGGACAGGCGGAGATCAACTACAAGTTCAACACGCTGCTCTCGGCTGCCGACGACCTGCAGCTGTTCAAGTACATCGTCAAGAACACCGCGTGGAAGAACGGCAAGACCGCCACCTTCATGCCGAAGCCCCTCTTCGGCGACAACGGCTCGGGCATGCACGTGCACCAGTCGCTGTGGAAGGACGGCAAGCCGCTGTTCCACGACGAGTCCGGCTACGCGGGTCTGTCCGACCTCGCCCGCTGGTACATCGGCGGCATCCTGCACCACGCGCCGTCGCTGCTCGCGTTCACCAACCCGACGATCAACTCGTACCACCGTCTGGTGCCGGGCTACGAGGCGCCGATCAACCTCGTCTACAGCCAGCGCAACCGTTCGGCCGCGGTCCGTATCCCGATCACGGGCAACAACCCGAAGGCCAAGCGCCTCGAGTTCCGCGCGCCCGACTCCTCGGGTAACCCGTACCTGAACTTCGCCGCGCAGATGATGGCCGGCCTGGACGGCATCAAGAAGAAGATCGAGCCGATGGCTCCGGTCGACAAGGATCTCTACGAGCTTCCGCCGGAGGAGGCCAAGAACATCCCGCAGGCTCCGACGTCGCTCAACGCGGTCATCGACCGCCTCGAGGCCGACCACGAGTACCTCACCGAGGGTGGCGTGTTCACCACCGATCTGATCGAGACCTGGATCTCGCTCAAGCGCGAGCAGGAAATCGCTCCGGTCAACCTGCGCCCGCACCCGTACGAGTTCCAGCTGTACTTCGACTGCTGAGTCTCGTGATGCGCTGACGGCCGAACACTCCCCTGGGAGCGTGTCGTCAGCAAGACTTCCGCGGTAGTTTCGAGAACTGGTCCGCTTGCCCCACGTCGGGCGAGCGGACCAGTTTCGTTATCCTGCAGTCTTTCTGATCGCGGCGATCGCGGCGAGGGGCCTGTGGTCGTTCCGGGTGCGTGTATGTGTCTCCACGGTCCGGAAGCCGGCCCTGTCCAACTCATGGCCGAGTTCGGCGGCAGGCCACCGATAGGCGGTTGTCACAGCATGTTCGAAGGCCTCGAGGGTTGGTCCCGTGAAGAAGCCCACCAAAAGCCCACCGCCCGGCCGGATTACGCGCGCAAATTCGGCGAGCGGAGTCCGGATGTCCCGCGGGCAATGGTGAATGAGCGAGAACCAGGACAGCACACCTCCCAGCGACTCCGCCGCAATGTCCAGTGCGTCCAAGGTGCCGACCCCGAACGAGAGATCCGGATAGTGCTCACGAGCGCGCTCGACGAATTCGGGAACGAGATCGACGCCGCTCACGGCCAGTCCGCGCCCGGCCATGAAATCCGTCCACTGACCCGGGCCGCATCCGGCGTCGAGCACGGGACCGGAGACAGTGTCGGCCCAGCTGCCGATCAGCGCCCGGTCCAACGGATGCGCCGACGCCGCGGAGCCGAAGAGATCCGCATACTCCTGGGATCTGGCCGAGTACGACTCGCGGACTGTGTCGACAGCGGGGACGCTCGCGTTCTCCATACCGCCATCATCGGTGATGGGTCGGTGTATCTGCTCGCTGTACGTACCGGACGAACCCCCGCATAGGCAAGTCTTGTAATCCTTTAGAGGATTGCCATATGGTGCTCACTCCACCAGGTGTGAGGGGACTCCCGATGACTCGCAAGCTGACTTTCGGCTATCTCTACGACTTCCGTAACCCTCCCGCGTGGGAGCGTCCGTGGGGTGACCTCTACGCCGAGACGCTCGACGTGATCACCTGGACGGAGAGCGTCGGCTTCACCGGCGCATGGGTTCCGGAGCATCACGGTGCCGACGACGGCTACCAACCTTCACCGCTGTTGACGCTCGCGGCCATCGCTGCGCGCACCACGACTCTTCGGCTCGGGTCGGCGGTCGCACTTGCGCCGCTCTACCACCCCGTCCGTTTCGCGGAGGACGCGGCGGTCCTCGACATCATTTCGGGTGGTCGCGTGGAGATGGCCCTCGGGCTCGGCTACCGGCGTCGTGAGTACGAGGCGCTCGGACTCGACTTCTCCACGCGTGGGCGGCGATTCGACGAGTTCCTGCACATCGTGCTCGCTTTGTGGGCGGGTGAGACCGTGAATTTCGAAGGCAGGCATTTCACCGCGAAGGACGCGAAGATCATGCCGCCACCGGTGGGTGGACGGATCCCGCTCTACATCGGGGGTTTCGCAGACAAGGCACTCGAACGGGTGGCGAAGTACGCCGACGGTTATTTCGGCAACGAAGAGTTCAGCGACCTCTACGCCGAGAAACTGCGGCAACGGGGAAAGGACCCCGCGGGCGGTGGAATCCGCATCCAGGGATTGTTCTTCGCGGTGGCGAACGACCCGGACAAGGCGATGGAGGAACTCGCGCCGCACTACCACTACATCAACAACAGCTACGGTGCCTGGCTCGATGAGGACAAGGCCATCGGCATGAGCGACCCGGTGCTCGAACCCATGAGTCTCGAACAGTTCAAGCGCAGCGGTATTCTGCAGATCGTCACACCCGACCGGGCGGTGGACAAGTTCAGGAAGATGCAGGACCGCATGCCCTTCGAGCACTTCATGATGATGATGCCCGCCGGACTGCCCGCCGAAAGGTTCATGGAATACGCGGAGTTGTTCGCGAACGAGGTGATCCCCGCGTTCCGGAGCGACACCGACAGGTGACCCCCCACACTCACTGCGTCGCGCGCCTCGACCCTGCTGCGGCGGGGTCACGGACCGCCGGCAGCACGGCGAGGATCCCGAGCGCGCCGGCAACTACGAAGGCGAGGACCGGTGATGCTCCCAGCAGCACTCCGAGCGCTACCGAACCGGCCGCCTGCCCGACAGCCAGGGCGATGAACAGCACGACAGTCCCCTCGGCGGCGAGATCCGGCACCACCCGCACCGCCCAGACGATGAGGACCCCACTCATCGCGGTGTAGCCCGCCCCGAACGCTGCCACCGAGACGTACGCGGCGGGTGGTATGCCGGGAGCCACCCCGAGAAGGACGGTCGCTGTCGCCATGACCGCGGTCGTGGCGACCCAGGCAACTCGCAGGCTCCAGGTCTGCACGATCTTCCCCGCGGCGGCGCCGAGTATCCCGAATGCCCCGAGGGCCATCCAGGCCGCGATGGACAAGGTCTCGTCGCCTGCTCCGGAATCGGCCATCACCGAGCGCCCGAAGGTCCAGATCGCGGCGCTCGACGCACCGGCCAGCGTCGCGCCCACGAGCGGACGGGCGAGGGCAGCCACGTCGTCGGCTTTCACCCGGGACGGACGAGCGGACCGACGGCGACGCGGCGTCGACCGGTCGGCGCGCAGAGTTGCGACCGTTGCGAGCCCGGCCGCGAGCGCGATGACCAGCCATCCGACACGCCAGTGCCCAGCGGTCAGGATCAGAAGGATGCCCGCGACGACGATTCCGGCGCCGGTGCCGGCGTTGACGACGGTCTGCGCGTTCTCTTGTCGCGCGGCGGCGACGTTGCGTTCGATGAGAGTGACGAGCCCCGGAGTCGCGAACCCGGCACCTGCCCCGGCGACGATCACGCCCAGCGCAAAGAGGCCGACGTGCGGTGCCAGCGCAACGCCTGCGGCTCCCACGGTTGCCGTCGATCCGGCGCAGACCACGACCAGGCGGGGGCGCGCACCGAGACGCGTGGCAGTCAGAGCCGCACAGCAATAGGAGAGGAAGCTTCCCGCCTGAACGGCTCCGGCGAGGGTGGAGCCCATCTGGAAGGTCTCGGTGAAGCGTGGGAGGAAGAGTCCGTAGCCGAAGCGCGCCAACCCGTAGGTCGCCGCGATCAGAGCCATGCCGCTGACCACGAGGGTTCGCATCGCACCTCCGACCGAGCCGGAACCAGAACGCTCGTTACAGTACTCCGAAACGGAGCCTCTGTCAGAACGAGCGTTACAGTGGGATGGTGTCCGTAGCCCAGCGATCCCCCGCACGCACCCGACTGCTCGACGCGGCCGAGAGCATGCTGTTCGACCGCGGCATCCGCGCCACGTCCGTGGACGAGTTGCTGCGACGCGCCGAAGTCTCGGCAGCGACGTTGTATGCGCAGTTCGGCAGCAAGGACGCACTCGTCGCCGAGGTATTGCGGCTTCGGCTGGCGGACTGGCAGGCCGTATGGGACCAGCACATCATCGCGGCCGACGACGACACGTCGCGGTTGCTGGCACTGTTCGACGCCCTTGCCGACTACCGCGACACACGCGGCGCTCCCGGGCGCTGGTGCGCCTTCCTGGCCACCGCCACCGAACTTCCCGACGCGACGGACGACATCCGCCGGATCCTTTCCGCGGACACCGAACTGCTCACCACCCGGCTTCTGCACTTCTCCAGTCCTCTGGCCGGGGCACGTGCCCAGGATCTCGCCGACGAGGTGCTCATGGCCTACAACGGCACCCTCGTAGCGTTCCTCCGCGGCCGGCCGGCGGCGCCGATCGAGACCGGACGCCGACTGGCCGCTGCGGCAGTCCGGGTCCACAGCCAGGGCTGACCGCGACCGCGCGGGCTGCTTGCGCGACGGATCGGCCGAAATCGCGACTCATTCCAGAAACGTGGGTCATAGTGGTCTGGTGCCCACCTCGAGGGAAGCAGCACAGCAGTTGCGCGCAGCAGGTCTCCGCGTAACGCGCCAGCGAGTCGCTGTCCTCGACGCCGCCGGTACACACCCGCACGCCGACGCCGAGACGATCTTCGACACGGTGCGCACCGCGCTTCCCGGCATTTCTCGCCAGACCGTCTACGACGTACTCCACGCGATGACGTCACGGGGGATGCTCCGGCGGATCGAGCCGTCGGGATCCCATGCGCGGTACGAGGCCCGCGTCGGCGACAACCATCACCATCTCGTCTGCCGGGCGTGCGGAGTCATTGCAGACGTGAACAGCGCGACCGGTGACACACCCTGTCTCACCGGGTACGACGACGGCGATTTCGCCGTTGACGAAACCGAGGTCGTCTTCTGGGGTCTGTGCCCCGGCTGCTCCTCATCGGCAGCTTCGCGACCACAGCCCTGAATCTGTCCGATCCACCCAGATCCGGAAGGAACCCGCAGTGTCCGAAAGCGAAAACCCGGCAGTCCCCTCCCCCAAGCCGCAGCCCCATCGCC
>NZ_JAXION010000132.1:0-11031 GCF_049311045.1 Rhodococcus sp. 7Tela_A2
CCCCCACGGGGCACCAGCTCGGTGCCGGTGCCCTGCTCGGTCAGTCGTGGGGCGTTTCCGGTGTGTGTTGGCGGGTGAGCACCCGTGCGTGGTTCCAGGTGACCGCGGTCGCGGACCATCCACACCGGCAGGTCAGCCGGTATTGCCTCAGTCCGGCGACAACGCCAGCACGACTTTCGAATCCGGCCATGCGGCACCAGAATTGGATACCGCGGCCCGCACCCGATCGCGGGACTCCTGGAGTGCGGTGTCGGGCAGGCCGACCATGGTCACGCCGGGTAGCCCCCGGCCGATATCCGCTTCTATCTCGACGACCTGCCCGTCGACACCCGAGACCGCCACCGACCAGGCTCTGCCCAGCGCCATCACAGCACCTGCCGCAGGTGGGTGATGACGGGCGCGTAGCCGCGCTGGAGCAGCACTGTCACGACATCCACCCGGATGTGCGTCCACCGCCTGCTCTGCGCGGCGAGCCACATGCCCGCGAGACGCCGGATCCGTTCGGTCTTACCTCGGGTGACGGCTTCGGCGGGCGTGCCGTACCCGAGACCCGACCGGGTCTTGACCTCCACGAATACGAGGACCGCGCCGTCCTGCGCGATCAGATCGAGTTCCCCGTACCGCGTGCGCCAATTGCGTTCGAGCACCACCATTCCGGCGGACTCGAGGAATTCTGCGGCGAGGTCTTCCCCGCGTATCCCCAGATCCCGATTACGTCCCATGCCCGGCTCCTCCCCCTGCGTGCACCTACTGTGCAGCGGGGAGGGCGCGAGGCAACGGAAACAAGGGCCCCGAGGCGTGATCTGTGGATGAGGGCGGGCGTTGTGGACAACGCCCTCGGGTCGGCTATCCCAGCTTGTCGGGCAACCTCAACTCGGGCTTGTCGAGTTCTTCGATGTTGACGTCCTTGAAGGTGATCACCCGGACGTGCTTGACGAACCGCGCGGGGCGGTACATGTCCCAAACCCAGGCGTCGGACATGCGTACCTCGAAGTACACCTCTCCGCTCGCGTTGTGCGGGAGCAACTCGACCGCGTTGGCGAGATAGAACCGTCGTTCGGTCTCCACGACGTACGCGAACTGACCGACGATGTCCCGGTACTCCCGGTACAGCGAGAGCTCCATCTCGGTTTCGTACTTTTCGAGATCCTCGGCACTCATCGCTTTCGGTGTCCTCCCAGTCCGGTGTGTCCTGTCATCATCCCGCATCTGCCTCGTCGATGAACAATCGCCGCCGGAACGGGGTGTCGCCGGACACCGCCGCGACGTTTGCCCACGACCGTCGATGCTCGTGGCACGGGCCGCGTTCTTGCAGCGCCGCGATGTGGGCGGGTGTGTTGTAGCCCTTGTGTACCGCGAAACCGTACCCCGGTATCTCGCGATCGAGGTCCACCATGATCCGATCTCGCGTGACCTTGGCGAGAATACTGGCGGCCGCGATACAGGCGGCCGCGCCGTCTCCGCCGATGACCGGAAGCGACGGAACCGGCAGACCGGGCACCCGGAATCCGTCGGTGAGCACATAGCCAGGTGCGAGGGACAGGCCCGCGACGGCGCGTCGCATGCCTTCGATGTTGGCCACGTGGATACCGATCGCGTCGATCTCCGCGGCCGGTACCTCGATCACATTCCACGCGAGTGCCCTGCGCGTGATGACCGCGTACAACTCTTCGCGAGTCTTCTCGGTGAGCTTCTTCGAGTCGTCGAGCCGATCGAGCGACGGGTGCGGCTTCGGGCCGAGAATGCAGGCCGCGATGACCAGCGGGCCGGCGCACGGACCTCGCCCGGCCTCGTCGACTCCGGCCACGGGGCCGAGTCCGCACCGCACGAGGGCGGATTCCATCGTCCGCAGGCCTGCGGACCTGCGGATCACCGGACGAGGGGGCCAATTGTCCAGAACGGTCACGAGGGGATTATCTCCGGAGAATCGATCAGACCCCACCGTCCGGGGGGCAGCACGATGAACTGGGCCTTGCCGATCACGTTGTCCAGGGGAACGGCACCCTGGTATTCGTCGCCGACGTGATACCGCGAGTCCGCGGAGTTGCTGCGGTTGTCGCCCATGACCCATACCGCGTCCTCGGGGACGGTGATCGGGCCGAAGCACCGGCCGGACGGTACTTCGGTGTCGCAGTCGACCACGCCGGGCGTGAACGGGTAGTCCATCTGCACATACGGCTCGTCGAGCGGTTTGCCGTCGACGAGGACGCGGCCCTGGTCGTCGCAGCACTCGACCGTCTGACCCCCGACCGCGATGACGCGCTTGACGAGGTCGTTCTCGTCGGGCGGCACGACACCGATCAGCGAGCCGACCTCCTGGAGGCCGCGCAGAACGACATTGTCGGAGCGAGTCGAGGTGTATCCCGCCGACCACGAGTCGGGTCCCTTGAACACGATGACGTCGCCGGGCCGGGGATCGGTGAAGCGGTAGCTGATCTTCTCGACGACGATCCGGTCTCCGGTACAGCCCGGGCATCCGTGGAGCGTGGGCTCCATCGACTCGGACGGGATGAGGTAGACGCGGGCGACGAATGTCTGGAGCAGGAAACTCAGTGCCAGCGCCACCACGATGAGAATCGGGAGTTCACGCCAGAAGGACTTCTCCTTCTTCGTGTCCGTGTTGTCGTCCTTGCGGGAGAATCCACCGCCCGGATCGGCGTCGTCGCGCCGGTGGTGTGCACCGGAGGTTCGGTGGTTGCGGGCGACGGCGTCGTCGCTGTAACGGTGCGCACCCGGACCGGCCGGATCGTGCGGGGAATCTGCCACGACGACAGCCTAGCGTCTGTCCCGACGCTCTCCGAACAGCGACAACCCGGCACGGACGAATGTCCGTACCGGGTTGTCGAACGCGTGGTTCAGCGCGTGGAGATCAGCGCTTTTCCTTGATCTTCGCAGCCTTGCCGCGCAGGTCGCGCAGGTAGTACAGCTTGGCGCGACGCACGTCACCGCGGGTGAGGACGTCGATCTTCGCAATGTTGGGGCTGTGGACCGGGAAGGTGCGCTCGACACCGACGCCGAACGACACCTTGCGCACGGTGAAGGTCTCGCGGACGCCGCCGCCCTGACGCCGGATCACGACGCCCTTGAAGACCTGCACGCGCTCCTTGGAGCCCTCGATAACCTTGACGTGCACGTCGAGCGTGTCGCCGGGACGGAAGTCCGGGATGTCGTCGCGCAGCGACTTTGCGTCCAGAAAGTCCAGGGTGTTCATCGGTTACATCCTCTTTTTCGCTCGAGCAGAGGAACCTGGCGGCGACCACCGTGAGGCGGGCTCGACCGGTTCATACCCAGGTCAGGTAGGCGTGCCCTAACGGGGCAACCCGTCAATTGTGCCAGACGACGCCGCTGGAGGCGAAATCGACGGCGGTGGCAGCGCGGGATGCACCTCCCGGTCGAGGACCTCCTCGGCCACGACCTTCGAATTCTCCACGCTCCCGCGCACCGTCTCGAGTGTCGGAGCCCCCGCCACGAGGTTCTGCACGACGACCTTCGCCCGGACGACGGGGCGACGTACTTTCCGCTCCCGGGCGAGCGACCGAGCCATCTTGCGCGAGTCGGGTGCGTACCGCGCCCGTGCCCACGGTGCCGCCGGACGCGACAACCGGAGCGCACCGACCCACAGCAGCGGAGCGAAGAACAAGCCCACCAGCCCCGTCCAGATCTTCCCCTTGGACAGGACGACCATCGCCAGCAGCAGGTCGATCACCGCACCCACCACCAGCAGGCCGCGGCTGACCAGGTCGCCGGTGTCCTCGAAATTGCCGGCGTCCCCGAGGTCCAGCGGCCGGAGCCCGACGAGCAACATGCCCGTCACGGCGACCGCGACGAACACCGCGTCGACCGAGACGCGGCCTTCTTCGTCCCAATAGACGTCGTTGAGGTAGAAGATCAGCGCGAACTCGTCCAGGGTCAACGCGGCGCCGATCCCGAACAGCGTCGCGAACACGACCCCGGCCGCCAGGCTGCCGTCCTCGTAGAAGCCGATCAGGCCACCACCGGCGATCACCATGGTCACCACGCCGAACACCACATGGTGCACATGGTGTCCGCCGGGACTGATGTTGCCGGGCCACCACCGCACGTTCGCGCGGATCATGCGCACGCTCATCCGGATGAACAAGAAGGCCACCACGAAACCGATGAGGAAGCACAGCAGCGGAAATCGCCCCTGCTCGACGATTTCTCTGCGGAACCAGTCGATCATTCCGGTCATCGCACGACCGGCAGCCACTCCATACAACTCAGCATCGCAGGTGCGGGGCCACGCCGCGGAACAACGCGACCCCGCACCGGGATACGAACTACTTGCCGAATCCGGCTCGTCGCAGCGCCTCGGCCATGGACCCGGCGGCCGGAGCTTCGGTGCGCCGGCCCGACTGCCCGTCGCGGTTCCGGCCTCCCTGTCCGTTGCCCCGCGTCTGGCTGTCGCCCCGGCCCTGAGTGCTGCCCCGGCTCTGGCCGCCGGCCGGTCCCCCGCGGCGTGCACCGCCCCGGGACGGACGCCCGTCGGACGCATCGGGCGTGGTCGAGGGCAGCTCGTCGTCGAGGCGGAGGGTCAGCGCGATGCGCTGTCTCGGCACGTCGACCTCGAGGACCTTCACCTTGACCACTTCACCGGACTTGACGACGTCGTGCGGATCCTTGACGAAGCTGCGCGACATGGCCGACACATGCACCAGACCGTCCTGGTGCACTCCGACGTCGACGAACGCACCGAATGCGGCGACGTTGGTGACGACACCTTCGAGCACCATCCCGGGCTTCAGGTCGCCCACCTTCTCGACGCCCACCGCGAAGGTGGCGGTCTTGAACTCCGGGCGGGGGTCGCGTCCGGGCTTTTCGAGTTCCCCGATGATGTCGGTGACCGTCGGCAGCCCGAACTTGTCGTCGACGAAGTCGTCGGGACGCACCGTACGGAGCGTTGCGGTGTTGCCCAGCAGTTCGCGCACGGCCGTCCCGCTGCGTTCGGCGATCCGTCGCACCACGGGGTAGGCCTCGGGGTGCACGGCGGACGCGTCGAGCGGATCCTCACCGTTGGGGATGCGGAGGAATCCGGCGCACTGCTCGAACGCCTTGGGACCGAGCCGCGCGACGTCCTTGAGCGCCCGGCGGCTGGGGAAGGGACCGTTCTGGTCGCGGTGCGCCACGATGCTCTCGGCGAGCGACGACGTGACACCCGAGACGCGCGAGAGCAGCGGCACCGACGCAGTGTTGACATCGACCCCCACCGCGTTCACCGCATCTTCGACGACCGCTCCGAGCGACCGGGCGAGCATCGTCTCCGAGACGTCGTGCTGGTACTGCCCCACGCCGATGGACTTGGGATCGATCTTGACCAGTTCGGCGAGCGGATCCTGCAGGCGCCGGGCGATCGATACCGCGCCGCGGATCGACACGTCGAGGTCGGGCAGTTCCTGTGAGGCGTACGCCGAGGCCGAGTACACCGAGGCCCCGGCCTCGGACACCACGATCTTCGTGAGACCGGGCGTGCCGAGCTTCGCGATCAGTTCGGTGGCGAGCGCGTCGGTCTCCCGCGACGCCGTGCCGTTACCGATGGCGATCAGTTCGACGCCGTGCCTCGCGACGAGTTGGGCGAGGGTCGCCAGCGACTGGTCCCGTTTGTTGTGGGGCTGGTGCGGGTAGATCGTGGCATGGTCGACGACCTTGCCGGTGGCGTCGACCACTGCGACCTTGGTGCCGGTGCGGAAGCCGGGGTCCAGGCCCATGGTGGGACGGGACCCGGCGGGTGCGGCGAGCAGAAGATCCTTGAGGTTTGCCGCGAAGACGTCGACGGCATCCTTCTCCGCGGACTGCTTGAGCCGCATCCGGAGATCGACACCGAGCGAGACCTGCAGGCGGGTCCGCCACGCCCAGCGCACGGTGTCGAGCAACCAGCGGTCGGCGGCCCGGCCGCGGTCGGCGATACCGAAACGTGCGGCGATGCGGCCCTCGAAGTACGACGGCTCCCCCGGCTCGGGCTCGTCGGCATCGGGAACGAGCGTCAGGGAGAGCACCTCTTCCTTTTCGCCACGCAGCATCGCGAGGATGCGGTGGGACGGAAGCTGGGTGAACGGCTCGGAGAATTCGAAGTAGTCCGCGAACTTCGCGCCGTCGGTCTCCTTGCCCGGGCGGACGGCCGCTTTCATGCAACCGCGGCTCCACATCGCCTCGCGAAGTTCACCGACGAGGTCGGGGTCCTCCGCGAAACGCTCGACGAGGATGGCACGTGCACCGTCGAGTTGCTCTGCGGAGAACCCGGCGGGATCGGTGCTCGGGTCCGAGTAGAGGGCGTCGGCGACGGGTTCGTGGCCGGCTTCCCGCGCGATCTGCGCTTTCGTGCGCCGCTTGGGCTTGTAGGGCAGGTAGATGTCCTCGAGCCTGGCCTTGGTGTCCGCGAGGCGGATCTGGGCGCGCAGGTCGTCGTCGAGTTTGCCTTGGGCCTCGATCGATTCGAGGATCGCGGTGCGGCGCTCGTCGAGTTCACGCAGGTACCGCAGTCGCTCTTCGAGGGTGCGGAGCTGGGCATCGTCGAGTCCGCCGGTCGCTTCCTTGCGGTAGCGCGCGACGAACGGAACGGTCGCGCCGCCGTCGAGCAATCCCACCGCCGCAGCCACCTGGTGTTCGCGGACGTCGAGTTCGTCGGCGATTCGCCGGATCACGGTGTCGGGTTCGGTTGTCACGACGATCGACCCTACATTTATCCTTGCGAAGCTCCCCGGGCGCCACATCGGGTTCCGGACGGAGCGTCGACGACGGACGCGTGGACGCATGGTGCTGCGCGCCGCACAATGGCATACAGGAGCAAACGATGAATCGGGGTCGCCGGACCGGTGCTCGGTCGTACGCAACGGTGCTGCTCGCAGCAGCAACGGTAGTGGCGTGTGGATCGCAGTCCGACGGGTCGAAAGAGATCGTGCCGGCGCTTGCCGCGCTGAACCCGGGTGTCACGGATACCGACGGTGACGGGTTCGCGGACCTCGCCTTGCAGATGGGCTCGTCCTCACTCGACGTGGAGTCGGTCGCCGACCGCATCGAAGCGGCAGCGACCCTCGCGGAACGCCGGGGTGCCCGGATGACCATCGCCGTGCTGGATCGCAGCACCGGCGCACGCACGGTGGGCGGCGTGGACGAGCCCGTGGAAACCGCATCGGTGGTGAAACTGTTTCTCGCCGACGACCTGCTGTTCCGCGAGTCGACCGGCGAAGTGACACTCACCGAGGACGACTACGACCTCATCGAGAACATGCTCCGGTCGTCCGACGACACGGCCGCGAATCTGCTGTGGGCGCAGCACGGTGGTTCGGAGATGGTCTTGCGGGTTGCGGAGCGGCACAACCTCACCGGGACCACGCCGCCGTTCTCACCGTGGTGGTGGAACACGACGACCACGGCGTCGGACCTGCTCACCTGGTATGACGATGTGCTCGGTGGTCGCGGCGGGCTCGACGAAGAGGCGCGCGCCCGGATCATCGGATATCTGACCGATTTCACACCCACAGGATCGGACGGGTACGACCAGACGTTCGGTCTGCCCGAAGGCCTGCCGGGCATGACCGATCTCGGGGTCAAGCAGGGATGGATGTGCTGCCTCGACGGCGAGTGGGTGCACCTGTCCACCGGTTTCTTCGGCGACGACCAACGGTATGTCGTGGCCGTGACGTCGCAGGAAGAGGTCACCTACGAGGAGGGCGATCCCGAGTTCGGCACGGGAAGCCTGCCGGATACGGCGCTCTACGACGTGACCTACGACGGCAGCGCCCGGCATGCGCGCGAGACGGTGTCGATGGCGGTGGAGACGGCACTGGGCAGCAGCGCCGATCGCTGAGCGGCAGCGCGCAGAGCGGTCAGTTCTCGTCGGGCAGCAGGTCGGGCCGGCGTTCCCGGGTGCGGGCGAGCGATTGCTCCCGGCGCCAGGCGGCGACCTTCGCGTGGTCGCCCGAGAGGAGCACCGCCGGTACGTCCAGTCCACGCCAACTGGCGGGCCGCGTATAGCTCGGTCCCTCGAGGAGTCCGTCGGAGAAGGAATCTTCCTGGTGCGACTGCTGATTGCCGAGGACGCCGGGGAGCAACCTGACGACGGCCTCGACCATGACGAGTACCGCGACTTCCCCGCCGATCAGTACGTAGTCCCCGATGCTCACTTCCTCGACGCGCACGCGGCGGGCCGCGTCGTCGAAGACACGTTGGTCGATGCCTTCGTACCTGCCGCACGCGAAGACGATGCGCTTCTCCTGCGACCAGCGCTGGGCGGTGGCCTGGTCGAACGGCCGCCCCGCGGGGGTGGGGACGACGAGCAGGACGTCGGGGTCGGTGTCGCCGTCGGGGCCGGCGAGCACGTCGTCGAGGGCAGGCCCCCAGACGGTGGGTTTCATGACCATTCCGGGACCCCCGCCGTACGGCGAGTCGTCGACGGCCTTGTGGACGTCGTGCGTCCAGTCGCGGAGATTGTGGATGTCCACGGAGATCAGGCCTTTGTCGATGGCCTTGCCAAGGAGCGCTGCACGCATCGGTGCGAGATATTCGGGAAAGATGGTGACGACATCGAGTCGCACGGAACTACCTGTCTCCCTTGCTGTTCCGCTGTGACGCCTTCGAAGGCGGCTCCCCGAAGTCGGGGTCGAGCAGACCTTCGGGCGGATCGATCTCGATGACACCGTCCGCGAGAGACACGGTCGGCACGATGTCGGTGACGAACGGGATCAGCAGTTCCGCGCGCTCGTCGTCGACGGGACGGAGCGAGAGCAGTTCACCGGCGGCCGTGTGCAGCACCTCGCGCACGGTGCCCACCACGGTGCCGCCGTCGGGACGGCCGGCGACGATGCGCACCGACAGCCCTTCGAGTTCGTGATCGTAGAATTCGTCGGGATCGTCGGACGGCCCCAGGTCGTCGCTGTCGACGACGAACAGGGTTCCGCGCAGCGCGTCCGCCGTGCTGCGATCGTCAACCCCGGTCAAGCGCAGCAGAAGCCGCCCGGAATGCTCCCGGGCGGCTTCTACCGTGTAGTCCTGCAGGTTCTTCTCGCGGGGTTTGCGGCCACGCAGGACCGCACCCACAGCAAAGCGCTCCTCGGGTTCGTCGGTGCGAACCTCGACGACCACCTCACCCTTGATGCCGTGCGACTTCGCCACCCGGCCTACCACGAGCTCCACCTGCATGCGCCTATCGGTCGGTGTCGACGACGTCGACGCGAATGCCCCGGCCACCGATGCCGGTGACGAGGGTCCGCAGCGCGGTGGCGGTACGCCCACCACGACCGATCACCTTGCCGAGATCGTCGGGGTTGACGTGAACCTCGACGGTGCGTCCCCGTCGGCCTGTGATCAGGTCGACGCGGACGTCATCGGGGTTGGCGACGATTCCACGAACAAGATGCTCGACGGCGTCGGCGACCACGGTGCTCATTACTCGGCGGCCTCGGTGGACTCGGCCTCGGTGGCCTCTTCCTTGGCAGCCTTCTTCTTCTTCGGGGTGGTCGCTGCGGCGGCCGGCTCGTTCTCGGCCTGCGCGAGAGCGGCCTGGAACAGCTCGAGCTTGGACGGCTTGGGCTCTGCGGTCTTCAGGGTGCCCTCGGTGCCCGGCAGGCCCTTGAACTTCTGCCAGTCACCGGTGATCTTCAGAAGGTTGAGGACGGGCTCGGTCGGCTGTGCGCCGACGCTCAGCCAGTACTGCGCGCGCTCCGAATCGATCTGGATCAGCGACGGCTCTTCCTTGGGGTGGTACTTGCCGATCGTCTCGATCGCCCGGCCGTTGCGACGGGTACGCGAGTCCGCGATGACCACGCGGTACTGCGGGTTGCGAATCTTGCCGAGACGGGTGAGCTTGATCTTCACAGCCATGGCTGAGTTCTCCTTCGAAGCGCACAAGGCGCATGTCACGTGCAATTCGGACGGCGCACCCTTTTGGCACGCCCGGTTTTGCCTCTAACCTGTGACCGCCGCGCGGTACGTAACCGGATGCGACGACAGCGGTCCATTCTGCCAGATCGCCGAGCCAGGACGAAACCGGAGGTCACGCGAGTGACGCACTCCGCGTGACGACCGCACCGCGGAGGACGACGAGATCCGGACGTGCTGCCGCGGGGTCCCGGCGCGGGTCCTCGGTATAGACGATGAAGTCGGCCGGAGTGCCCGGCTCGAGGCTGGGGTGGCCGAGCCACGTCCGGGCCGCCGACCCGGCCGCGTCGAACGCTTCGGTCGGGCCGAGACCCACGCGGGCGAGTGCGGCGATCTCGTCCGCGATCCGGCCGTGCCGGACGTGCCCACCGGCGTCCGTGCCGGCATAGATGGGGACCCCGGCGTCGTGGGCCGCGCCGATCGTGTCGGCGACGCGGGCGTGCAAATCCCGCATATGCGCGGCATACACTGGGAAACGCGTTGCGGAATCGGCGATTTCGGGGAAGTTGTCGATGTTGACCAGCGTCGGGACGAGCGCGGTGCCCGCTGCCGCCATGGTCGCGATCGTCTCGTCGGTCAGGCCGGTGCCGTGCTCGATGCAGTCGATCCCCGCGGCGAGCAGACCCGGCAACGCGTCTTCACCGAACACGTGCGCGGTGACGCGGGCGCCCTCGCGGTGTGCCGCGGCGATCGCCTCGACGAGGATGGCATCGCTCCACAACGGCGCCAGGTCGCCGCTCCCCCGGTCGATCCAGTCGCCGATCAGTTTGACCCAGCCGTCGCCGGCGCGCGCCTGCCTCACCACCTCCGCGGGAAGTTGCGATTCGTCGTCCAGTTCGACCGGCAGACCCCGGATATACCGCTTCGGGAGTGCGATGTGACGGCCGGCGCGGACGATCCGCGGCAGGGCCGGATCGTCGTCGAAGCTGCGCGTGTCGGCGGGAGACCCGGCGTCGCGGAGCAACAGGACGCCCGCGTCCCGCTCGACGATCGCTTGCGCGAGGGCCCCGGCAGCGTCTTCGATGCCGCCGCCGTAGCGGATTCCGACATGGCAGTGGGCATCGACGAGACCGGGCAGGATCCACCCGCCGGTCGACGCAACCTCGGCGCCGGGAATCGGCTCGGACGCGAACATGC
>NZ_JAXION010000133.1:0-10873 GCF_049311045.1 Rhodococcus sp. 7Tela_A2
GTCCCGTGCAGGTGGTGGTGCCCGCCGCCGCGGCCCCACCCGAATTCGCGGTGGTGCCCCTCGACGGCCCCCCCGCCGCCGCGGCCCCCGACGCGCAGATCGCCCGCATCGTGGGCGCCGGATTCGACGTGGCCACCGAAATCCCCACCCGCATCCGGGTACTGGCCGTCTCCGAAACCGAACACATCCTGGTGCTGGTCGTGCACCACGTCACCGCCGACGGGTTCTCGATGGGCCCCCTGGCCCGCGACATCATGACCGCGTACACCGCCCGCCGCGCCGAGCAGCCACCGCAGTGGGCCCCGCTGCCCGTGCACTACGCCGACTACACCCTGTGGCAGCACCGCATCCTCGGCGACGAGAACGACCCCACCTCGGTCGCCGCCCGGCAACTCCAGTTCTGGCGCACCACCCTCGACGACACCCCGGAACTGCTCGAACTGCCCCTGGACCGGCCACGCCCCGTGCAGCAGAGCCTGCGCGGCGCCCAGGTGCCGTTCACCGTCGACGCGGCCACCCACCGGCAGCTGGTGGCGGTGGCCCGCCGCCACGACGCCTCGGTGTTCATGGTCGTGCACGCCGCGCTCACGGTGCTGCTCGCGCGGCTCGCCGCCACCACCGACGTCGTCGTCGGCACCCCCGTCGCCGGACGTGGCCACCGCAACCTCGACGACCTCGTCGGGATGTTCGTCAACACCGTCGTGCTGCGCAGCCACGTCGACGAAACCGACACGTTCGCCGACCTGCTCGGCCATCTCCGGGACGCCGACCTCGCCGCCTTCGGGCACGCGGACGTCCCGTTCGAGCGCCTCGTCGAAGTCCTCGACCCGCCCCGGTCCACGGCGTATTCACCGCTGTTCCAGGTGCTGCTCGAGTTCCAGGACACCGAGCGGCCCGACGTCCGGTTGCCGGGGCTGACCGCCTCGGTGCTGGACCTGCAGCCGGGACTGTCGCACTTCGACCTGCAGTTGTCGATCGCCGAAACCGCCGACGAGAACGGACCCGCCGGGATCCGCGCCGCGTTCACCTACGCCACCGACCTGTTCGACGAGACCACCGTGGCGTCGTTCGCCGACCGGTTCGTGCGGATCGTCGAGACCATCGGCACCACTCCCACCGTGCCGGTCGGCAACATCGACATCGTCACCGGACGTGAACTCGCCGCGCTGGCACCCGCCCGCGGCCTGCCGCCGGTCTCCCCCCAGTCGTGGCCGGAACTGCTGTCGTCGATCGCGGCCATCGTGCCGGACGCGGTCGCCCTGTCGTTCCGGGGCCGCGAGGTGACCTACGGCGAACTCGACGAGTGGTCCACGCGCGTCGCGCGGCTGCTCATCGACTCCGGCATCGGACCGGAATCGGTGGTGGCCCTCGGGTTGTCGCGTTCGGTCGAGTCGGCGGCCGTGGTGTGGGCGGTGACCAAGACCGGTGCGGCGTTCGTCCCCGTCGACCCCGCGTACCCACCCGACCGCATCGCCTACATGCTCGCGGACTGTTCCGCTGCCATCGGCATCACCACCACCGACCATGCCGCCGCGCTGCCCGACACGGTGCCGTGGCTGATCCTCGACGATCCGGGCGTGCGCCGCCGCATCGAGGAGACCTCCGATGCGCCCGTGACCGACCTCGACCGCACCGCGCCGCTGCATCTCGACCACCCGGCCTATCTGATCTACACCTCCGGATCGACCGGCCGGCCCAAGGGCGTGGTGGTCACCCACAGGGGCATGGCCAACCTGCACGCCGAGGTGCGCAGCCACTTCACGCTCACCCACACCGCCCGTGTCTCGCACCTGGCGTCCCCGAGCTTCGACGCCTCGATCTTCGAGTTCACCAAGGCGTTCTGCGCCGGCGCCACCTTGGTGATCGTGCCGCCGGACGTGTACGGCGGCGACGAACTGGCCCGGTTGCTGCGCGAGGAACGGGTCACCCACGCCTTCGTCACACCCACCGCCCTCGCCTCGCTCGACCCGGCGGGCCTGGACACCTTGCAGGTGCTCGTCGTCGCGGGGGAGGCGTGCCCCCCGGACCTCGTGACCCGGTGGGCGCCGGGCCGGCAGATGTTCAACGGGTACGGTCCGTCCGAAACGACCATCGAAACCAGCGTCAGCGCGCCCCTGCAACCCGGGTACACCGTCACCGTCGGCGGCCCCGCCATCGGCTTCCACCAGGTGGTGCTCGACGACCGGCTGCGGCCCGTCCCGACCGGGGTGGCCGGCGAACTGTACATCGCGGGTGCCGGTGTGGCGCGCGGCTACCATCACCGCCCCGACCTGACCGCCGCCCGGTTCGTCGCCGACCCGTACGGCGCGCCGGGGGAGCGGATGTACCGCACCGGCGACATCGTGCGGTGGCGCTCCGACGGCACCGTCGAATATCTCGGCCGCTCCGACTTCCAGGTCAAGGTGCGCGGGTTCCGCATCGAACTCGGCGAGATCGACGCGGCACTGACCGCCCACCCCGAGGTGGTGTTCGCCCACACCCTCGGGCACACCGCACCGAGCGGCGACACCGTACTGGTGTCCTATGTGCTGCCCGAACCGGCCGCCGACCCGGACCCGCACACCCTGCGCACCCATCTCGCCGCGTCCCTCCCGGCGCACATGGTGCCCGCCACCGTCGTGGTGCTCGACGAGATTCCGCTGACCCCGGTCGGGAAGCTCGATCGGCGCGCCCTGCCCGTCCCCGACCTCGCCGCCCCCGGCGGCCACTACCGGGCGCCCACCTCCGACGTCGAACGGGTCCTCGCCGGGATCGTCGCCGAGGTCCTCGGCCACCCGCGCGTCTCCGTCGACGACAACTTCTTCGATCTCGGCGGCAACTCGTTGATCGCGACGCGTGTCGTGGCCCGCATCAACACCGCGCTCGGTACCGACGCCGGGGTGCGCGCGCTGTTCGAGGCACCCACGGTGCGGGCGCTGGCGGTGCGTGTCCTCGACGACCACGGGGGCCACGGGCGGGTGCCGCTCACCGCCGGGCCGCGTCCGGAGCGCCTTCCGCTGTCCCCGGCGCAGCAACGGATGTGGTTCGTCAACCAGTTCGACACCGACTCCGCCGCGTACAACATTCCGCTCGCGATCCGGTTGACCGGCCGCCTGGATCTGCCCGCCCTGATCGCCGCCGTGGGCGACGTCCTGGACCGGCACGAGATCCTGCGCACCTGGTATCCGGAAGACGAGCACGGCCCCCATCAGGTGGTCACCGACACCGGCCGGGTTCTCGCCGACCCCACCCCGGTGCCGATCACCGCCGCCGATCTGCCCGGCGCGCTGCTCGAGTTCGTCTCCGCCGGCTTCGATGTCGCCTCGGCCGTGCCGGTGCGGGTGCGACTGCTGCGCGTGCTCCCCGACGAGCCGGACACCGATTCCGGCACCGAACACCCCGGCACCGACCACTCCGACGTGCACGTCCTCGCCGTGGTGGTGCACCACATCGCCGCGGACGGGGCATCGATGGCGCCGCTGGCCCGTGACCTGATGGGGGCCTACCTGGACCGGACCCGCGGCTCCGCGCCGTCCGCCGCGCCGCTGACCGTGCAATACGCCGACTATGCGCTCTGGCAGCAGGCACTGCTCGGCGACCCCACCGACCCCGAGTCCCTGGCCACCACCCAACTCCGCTACTGGCGCGAGCCCCTCGCCGCCCTCCCCGAACAGCTGCCCCTGCCCACCGACCGGCCCCGACCGGCGCACCGCACCTTCCACGGCGACATCGTGCGGTTCACCCTCGACGCGGACCTGCACCGCCGGATCTCCGCGCTCGCCGCCGCCCACAGCGCCACCGTGTTCATGACCGTGCACGCCGCGCTCGCAGTGCTGCTGGCCCGGTTGTCGGGCACCGACGACATCGCCGTCGGCACCCCCGTCGCCGGCCGCGGACACCGCGCCCTCGACGACCTCGTCGGCATGTTCGTCGACACCGTGGTGCTGCGCACCCCCGTCTCCGGGGGACTGTCGTTCTCCGACCACCTCGACCGCACCCGGGAAATCGACCTGTCCGCGTTCGGGCACACCGAACTGCCCTTCGAAAAACTCGTCGACGCGCTCGCCCCCACCCGAGCCACCGACCATTCCCCCCTGTTCCAGGTGGTCCTCGAATTCCAGAACAACGAGCGCGCCCACCTCGACCTGCCCGAACTGACCGTCGACGCACTCGACACCGACCTGCCCGTCGCGAAATTCGACCTGCAACTGTCCCTGCAGGAAGAGCCGGACGCGTCGGGAATGTCCGGCGGATTCACCTACGCCACCGACCTGTTCGACGCCGACACCGTCGCCGACTTCGCGGACCGGTTCGTGCGGCTGCTCGACGCGGTCACCACCGACCCGCAACGACCCGTCGGCGACGTGGACCTGCTCGCCCCCGGCGAACATCCCCGCCGCGCCGACGCACTACGCGTCCCCGGCACCGACACCCTGCTCGACCTGTTCCGCCGCGGCGCCGACCGTGATCCCGACGCCGTCGCCGTCACCGCCGCGGACGGCGACCTCACCTACCGGGACCTCGACGCGCGGGTGCACCGGCTGGCGCGGCTGCTGCTCGGCCACGGCGCCGGGCCGGGCACCCTCGTCGCCGTCGCGCTGCCCCGCACCTCCGACCTCGTCGTCGCGCTCCTCGCGGTGCTGGAGACCGGGGCCGGCTACCTGCCCGTCGACGTCACCTTCCCGGCCGAGCGGCTCGCCCACATCTACCGCGACGCGCAACCGGTGTGCACCGTCACCACGGACGATCACGCCGGGTCGCTGCCGGACACGCCCGCACCGGCGATCCACCTCGACAGCCCGGAGGTGCACGCGGAACTCGCCGTGCTGCCCGGTACCGCCCTGACCGACGCCGACCGGCACGGCCCGCTGCACCCCGAATCCACCGCGTACGTCATCTACACCTCCGGCTCGACCGGCCGGCCCAAAGGCGTTGTCGTGCCGCACCGCACCGTCGTCACGCTGCTCGACGACACGCGGGAGATGTTCGGATTCGATCACCGCGACGTGTGGACGATGTTCCACTCCTACGCCTTCGACTTCTCGGTCTGGGAACTGTGGGGCGCCCTGGCCCACGGCGGCCGGCTCGTCGTGGTCGACTACCACACCGCCCGCGCGCCCCAGGACTTCCTGGAATTGCTTCGCCGCGAGCAGGTCACCGTCCTCAACCAGACCCCCACGGCGTTCTATCAGCTCATCGAAGCCGACCGCGCCGCCGGCGGTGCGCCCCTGCCGCTGCGCCGGGTGATCTTCGGTGGTGAGGCCCTCGACCTGGCGCAACTCGAACGGTGGTACCGCCGATACGGCGACACCGCCCCGACGCTGGTGAACATGTACGGCATCACCGAAACCACCGTGCACGTCACCGCCCTGACTCTGGACCGGCACCGCGCCGCCACCGCCACCGCCAGCCTCATCGGCGATCCGCTGCCCGCACTGCGGTTGCATCTGCTCGACGCCCGGCTGCATCCGGTACCGCCCGGCGTGGCGGGAGAACTGTACGTGTCGGGGGAGCAGTTGAGCCACGGCTACCTCGGGCGTCCCGACCTGACAGCGACCCGGTTCGTCGCCGACCCGTACGGCCCGCCCGGGGCGCGGCTGTACCGCACCGGCGACCGCGCCCGCCGTACCCGCGACGGTGACCTCGAGTACTTGGGGCGCAGCGACTTCCAGGTGCAACTGCGCGGGTTCCGCATCGAACTCGGCGAGATCGAAACGGTGCTGCTGCGCTGCCCCGGTGTCGCCCGCGCCATCGCCGTCGTGCACACCGACGACCGGTCCGGCACCGACCGGATCGTCGGCTACGTCGTCCCCGAAACCGGCACCGACCTCGACGTAACCGCCACCCTCGACCGCGCCGCAGCCGATCTGGCCGCCTACATGCTGCCCGCCACCCTCGTCGTTCTCGACTCGCTGCCGGTCACCGCCACCGGAAAACTCGACCGGCGGGCGCTGCCCGCGCCCGACTTCGCGGACCGCACCAGTTCCGGCCGCGCACCCACCGACGGCGTCGAACGGACCCTCGTCGATCTGTTCGCGCAGGTCCTCGGACTCGACACCGTCGGGGTGGACGATTCGTTCTTCGCCCTCGGCGGCGACTCGATCATGTCCATCCAACTGGTCTCCCGCGCCAAAGCTCTCGGCCTCGACCTCACGCCGCGCGCCGTGTTCGAGCACAAGAGCCCCGCCGGTCTCGCCGCGGTCGCCGGCACCACCGACGCCCCCGCGGTGCTCCCCGAACTGCCCGGCGGGGGAGTCGGCGCGCTGCCGCTGCCCCCGATCGTGCACTGGATGCTCGACCGCGGCGGCCACTTCGACCGGTACTCCCAGGCGGTGCTGTTGCGCCTGCCCACCGGACTCGACGACGCCACCCTCACCGCGGTCGTCGACGCCGTGCTCGACCGGCACGACATGCTGCGGGCCCGCCTGGTCCCCGACCCGGCCTCACCCGCCGGATACGGCCTGCACGTCGACCCCCCCGGCACCGTCACCGCCGGCACCGTCGTCCACCGGGTCCCGGTGACCAGCGCCGCCGACACCGACGACTTCTTCGCCCTCGCCGCCACCGAACTCGACGCCGCCGCCGACCGTCTCGACCCGACCGCCGGGCACGTGCTGCAGATCGTGTGGTTCGACGCCACCAGCGGCGCCGGACGGCTGCTCATCGTCGTCCACCACCTCGCCGTCGACGGCGTGTCGTGGCGCATCCTCGTACCCGACCTCGCCGCCGCCTGGGGTGTCGCCGCCCACGACGACCCCGCCGGGCCGCTGCTGCCACCCCCGGCCGGGACTTCGGTGCGGCGCTGGGCGCACGCCCTCGTCGACGCCGCCCACGATCCGTCGTGCCGCGCCGAAGCCGCCTACTGGCGCGACATGCTCACCGGCGACGACCCGCCGCTCGGCCACCGGCCGTTCGACCCGGCCCGCGACACCAACGACACCGTCACCAGCGTCGTCGCGGATCTGCCCACCGCCGTCACCGACGCGATGCTCACCACCGTGCCCGCCGCCTTTCACGGCAGCGTCGACCACGGTCTGCTCACCGCCGTCGCCCTCGCCGTGACCGGATGGCGACGCGAGCGCGGTGAGGACACCACCAGCGTGCTGCTCAACCTGGAAGGGCACGGCCGCGATACCGCCGCCGCCCCGGGCGCCGACCTGTCGGGCACCGTCGGCTGGTTCACCACCATCCACCCGCTGCGTCTGGACCTGTCCGGCATCGACCTCGACGACGCGCTGGCCGCCGGTCCCGCCGCCGGCCGCGCCGTCAAAACCGTCAAGGAACACCTCGCGGCCGTCCCCGACCACGGCATCGGCTACGGGCTGCTGCGCTACCTCGACGCCGACACCGGCCACCAGCTCGCCGCCCACCCTGCACCCCAGATCAGCTTCAACTACCTCGGACGTCCCACCGCCGGCACCGGCGGCGGCACCGACATCCCGTGGCTGCCCGTCGCCGGGTTCCCGCACGGCGGCACCCAGGACCCCGACATGCCGGCCGCCGCCGTCGTCGACATCAACGCCGTCACCGTCGACACGCCCGACGGACCGGTCCTGCGCGCGCACTGGTCCGCCCCCGCCGGTCTGCTCGACACCGCCGACCTCACCGAACTGAGCGACCGGTTCACCGCCGCGGCCACCGCGCTGACCCGGCACACCCGCAACCCGGACACCGGGGGACTGACCCCGTCCGACCTGCCGCTGGTGCGGCTGCCGCAGGACACCATCGAAGACCTCGAACAGCGCTACGGGCCTCTCGACACGGTGTGGCCCACCGCGCCGCTGCACACCGGGCTGCTGTTCCACGCGTTGCTCGCCGGGGACGACCCCGACGCCTACATCGTGCAACTCGTCCTCGACCTGCGCGGCCCCCTCGATCCCGCCCGGTGGCGGCGCGCCCTCGAGATGCTGCTCGACCGGCACCCCAACCTGCGGGCCGCGTTCACCACCGGCCCCGACGGCCACCTGCAGGTCGTCCCCACCCACGTCGATGTCCCGTTCACGGTCGTCGACACCACCGACGACCCCGATCCCGACGCCGCCGCGACGGAACTGCTCGACACCGACCGGCACACCCGCTTCGACACCACGCACCCGCCGCTGCTGCGCGCCACCGTCATCCGCACCCACCCCGACCGGCACCTGGTCGCCCTGACCAACCATCACCTGCTGCTCGACGGCTGGTCCACCCCCGTCCTGATCCGCGAACTGCTGGTGCTCTACGCCACCGACGGCGACCCCGCCGTCCTGGACCGTCCGCACAGCTACGGCACGTACCTGCAGTGGCTTGCCGACCGTGACCCGGCCGCATCGATCGACGCCTACCGACATGCCCTCGACGGTCTCGACGAACCGACCCTGCTCGCCCCGCAGCACCGGTCCGCGCACGGCGCCGGCATCTCCGAAGACCTCGACATCGACCTCGACCCGACGCTGTCCGCGCGCCTCGACGAGATCGCCGTGGCACGCGGCGTCACCGTCAACACTCTCGTCCAGACCGCGTGGGGGCTCGTCCTCGGAGCGCTCACCGGCCGCACCGACGTGGTGTTCGGCGCCACCGTCTCCGGTCGTCCACCGCAGGTCGCCGGCATCGAATCGATGGTGGGCCTGTTCATCAACACCGTGCCGGTCCGGGTCGCGGTCCGCCCCGGCGACACCGTCGGCGGGCTCGTCGACCGGGTCCGGTCGGAACAGACCGCGCTGCTCGACCACCACCACATCGATCTGAGCACCCTCGACCGGCACGTCGGTGCCGCCGCCCGCTTCGACACCCTCACCGTCTTCGAGTCGTATCCGGTCGAACGCGCCGGCCTCGACCGCGACACCGACATCGGCGGCATCCGGGTGGCCGACATCACCGGCCGCGACGCCGCGCACTACCCGCTCAGCGTCGTGGTGCACACCGACGACGCGGTACACCTGCGGATGAAGTACCTCCCGGAGGTGTTCGACCGCACCGAGGTCACCACCATCGCCGACCGCATCGCCCGCACCCTCGACGCGCTCGCCGGCGACCCGACCGCACCCGCCGCCGGCATCGACGTACTCACCACCACCGAACGGCGCACCCTCACCCCGGTCCACGGACCGGTCGGCGGTAGCGTCGCCACCCTGCCCGACCTGCTCACCGCCACGGCCGCCGCGCATCCCGACACCGTCGCGGTGCTCGACCCCACCCCCGGCGGCACCGACCGCACCGTCACCTACCGCGACCTCGACGAGCGTTCCACCCGGCTGGCCCGGGTCCTGCTCGACGGGGGTATCGGGCCGGAAACCTTCGTCGCGCTCGGCATCGCCCGCTCCGTCGAATCCCTCGTCGCACTGTGGGCGATCACCAAGACCGGTGCGGCGTTCGTCCCGGCCGATCCCCGCTACCCGGCCGAGCGGATCGCGTTCATGCTCGACGACTGCGGTGCCACCGTCGGCCTGACCACCACCGCACACGTCGCCGACCTGCCCGGCACGGTCCGTTGGCTCGTCCTCGACGACCCGGCGCTGACCGGGCCGCTCGCCGCCACCGATCCGGCACCGATCACCGACCGCGACCGCATCGTGCCGCTGCGCCTCGACCACGCCGCCTACGTGATCTACACCTCCGGTTCGACCGGCCGCCCCAAAGGGGTGCTCACCACCCACCGCAGTCTCGACAACTTCGCGCGCGAGCAGCAGGACCGGTTCCGCGCCGGACCCGGCGCCCGCGTCCTGCACTTCTCGTCCCCGAGTTTCGACGCGTCGATCTTCGAATACCTGCTCGCGTTCGGGTCCGGTGCCACCCTCGTCGTGATTCCTCCGCACGTGTACGGCGGCGCCGAACTCGGTCGCCTGCTGCGCGAGACCGGCGTGACCCACGGGTTCCTCACCCCGGCCGCGCTCGCGTCCCTCGACCCGGCCGACCTGACCGCGTTCGTCGACCTCGCCGTCGGCGGCGAAGCGTGGCCCCCCGAGCTGCGCGACACCTGGGCGCCGCACCGCCGCCTCGTCAACGGGTACGGCCCCACCGAGACAACGGTCATGGCCGCGATCAGCGACCCGCTCGGTCCCCACGACCCGCTCACCCTCGGCGGTCCGCTGCGCGGAGTGCACGCCGTGGTGCTCGATCCCGCGCTGCGCCCGGTCCCGCACGGCGTCGCGGGGGAGTTGTACCTGGCCGGATTCGGGCTCGCCCGCGGCTACCATGCCCGGCCGGCGCTGACCGCCTCCCGGTTCGTCGCCGACCCGTACGGCACGCCGGGGGAGCGCATGTACCGCACCGGAGACATTGTGCGGTGGACCGGCGATCCGGACGACGGTCCCGGTCTCGAATACCTCGGCCGCGCCGACTTCCAGGTCAAGATCCGCGGGTTCCGCGTCGAACTCGGCGAGATCGACGCCGCCCTGACCGCCCATCCTGCGGTGTCGTTCGCGGTGACCGTCGCACACACCGCACCGAGCGGCGACACCGTGCTCGTCGGGCACGTCCACCCCGCAGCCGGCAGCGCCATCGACCCCGACGACATCAAAGACCATCTGGCACAGCTCCTTCCGGAGCACATGGTGCCGACCGCCGTCACCGTCCTCGACACGATCCCACTCACCCCGGTCGGCAAACTCGACCGCCGTGCCCTGCCCGTCCCGGACCTGGCCGCCACCGGCGCCTACGAGCCACCCGACGGCGACCTGGAAACCGCGGTCGCCGACGAGCTCGCCGACGTTCTCGGCCTCGAGCGCATCTCCGTGACCGACAACTTCTTCGACATCGGTGGCAACTCCCTGATCGCGACCCGCGCCGTGGCCCGCCTCGGCGACCGGCTCGGCCGCGACATCGCCGTCCGCACCCTGTTCGACGCCCCCCCCGGGCGGCAGCTCGCCCCCCCGCACGCGACCGCCCCCCCCCCCGGCCCCGCCCCCCCCCGCCC
>NZ_JAXION010000134.1:0-10736 GCF_049311045.1 Rhodococcus sp. 7Tela_A2
TGTCTACCAGTGCATTCCGGTCACACAGATCTCGTTCGAGGCTCCCGCCGTAGAGAGCGGCCCGGTCACCCGACACCGCGGGCCGGGGCGCCCCCCCCCCCCCCCCCGCGGCCCGCCGCGCCCCCCGGCGGCGGCACTACTTCTTCGCGCCCTGGTTGGCGACTGCCGCGGCGCCGGCAGCGGCGGCCTCGGGGTCGAGGTAGGTTCCGCCCGGGTTGAGGGCGCGGAGGTTCTCGTCCAGGTCGTAACGGAGCGGGATGCCGGTGGGGATGTTCAGGCCCGCGATGTCCTGATCGGAAATACCGTCGAGGTGCTTGACGAGCGCACGCAGCGAGTTGCCGTGCGCGGTGACCAGCACCGTCTTTCCGGCGAGCAGGTCCTGCGAGATCGTCGACTCCCAGTACGGGATGAACCGCTCGACGACGTCCTTCAGGCACTCGGTCAGCGGAACCTCGTCGAGATTCGCGTACCGGACATCGGTGTCCTGGCTGTACTTCGAGCCCGGCTCGATCGGCGGCGGCGGCGTGTCGTAGCTGCGGCGCCACAGCATGAACTGCTCTTCACCGAACTCGTCCTTGATCTCGGACTTGTTCTTGCCCTGCAGCGCGCCGTAGTGACGCTCGTTGAGTCGCCAGTCCCGGACGACGGGGATCCAGTGCCGGTCGGCGGCGTCGAGGGCGAAGTTCGCGGTGCTGATCGCACGGCGCAGCAGCGACGTGTAGACGATGTCGGGCAGGACACCCTGTTCCGCGAGCAGCGCGCCGGCGCGCTTGCCCTCGGCGACGCCCTTGTCGGTGAGGTGCACGTCCACCCAGCCGGTGAAGAGGTTCATCGCGTTCCATTCGCTCTCGCCGTGGCGGAGCAGAACCAGTGTTCCGATACTCATGGTCCAATCCTGACACGGTGCGACGTCGATTTCGCCCACGGGAGGGGCAATCATCGGCCATATTTGACAACGTGCGTTGCCAATGTCGTCACGGGAACGCACCGCACGGCTGTCGCCGTCGTCGCCGAACTGGGGGGTTCCATGTCCGACGCACGCCTGTCCCGTCGCTCCGTCCTCACCGCCTTGGGTGCGCTCGGCGCCGCCGCCGCGCTGCCACCCGCTGCCGGGGCCGGTCCGCCGGGGGCGGGGGCGCCCCACCCGGTGCGGAGGGCGCCCGCGGTCCATTCGACCGGCCGTCGCGTCGCGATCCTCGGCGGCGGAATGGCCGGACTCACGGCCGCCCACGAACTCGTCGAGCGCGGATTCGACGTCACTGTCTACGAGCCGACGGCACTCGGCGGCAAGGCACGCAGCATCCCGTCCCCCGGCACCGGCAGTGGCGGCCGCCTCGACTTACCGGGAGAGCACGGGTTCCGGTTCTTCCCCGGCTTCTATCAGCACATCCCGGAGACGATGCGGCGAATCCCGTTTCCCGGCAACCCGAACGGAGTGTTCGACAACCTGGTGTCGGGCCCGGCCTTCCGGATGTCGATGCCCGGAGGCCCGGACCTCACCGCACCGGCTTCGATCAGCCCGCTGCGACTCGACGTCTACGATCTCGACTCACTGCAGCAGTCGCTCGGTGCCGCGTTCTCCCTCGGCGGTGCCATCCCCCCACACGAACTCGCGGTGTTCGCACGCAAACTGGTGATGTTCCTGACCAGTTGCCTCGAACGCCGCAACGACGAGTGGGAACACCAGACGTGGTCGCAGACCCTGGAAGCAGACGGCAAGTCGCAGGGCTACCGCGACATCCTCGTCTCCGCGCTGACGCGGCAACTCGTCGCGGCCCGTCCGCAGACGGTGTCGACCCGCACGATCGGCATCATGGGCCAGGCGTTCGTCTGGAACGCGCTGGGGACCGTACCGTCTTACGGGCACCTCGACCGCCTGCTCTCGGCACCGACGAACGAAGCCTGGATCGACCCGTGGGCAGCGCTCCTGCGCGAGCGCGGGGTGAAATTCGAAATGGGCTGGCGTGCAGATCAGTTCGACCTCGCGGGCGGCAGGGTCACCGCGGCCCGGGTTGCGCACTCCTCGGGGAATCGTGCCGTTGCCGACGCCGACTGGTTCGTCGCGGCGATGCCCGTCGAGCGCGCGGTGCCGCTGTGGTCTCCGGCCGTCCTCGACGCCGATCCCCGGCTCGAACTCATGCGCAACCTCACGACGGACTGGATGGTCGGTATCCAGTACTTCCTGCGTGCACCCACCCGAATCGCGCAGGGACACGTGGCCTATCTCGGCACCCCGTGGGCACTCACCTCGATCAGCCAGGCACAGTTCTGGCGAGGGGATTTCGCCGCGCGGTACGGCGACGGGAGCGCCCACGACTGCCTGTCCGTCGACATCTCCGACTGGGACACTCCCGGAATCCTCTACGGGAAAACCGCCAAGGAGTGCACCCCCGACGAGATCGCCCGCGAGACGTGGGTGCAGATGCAGCGCTGCCTCAACGATGTCGGCGAACCCGTGCTGCGCGACGACGACCTCGTCTCGTGGTTCCTCGATCCGGGGGTCCGCTGGAACGCCGCGAGCGGACACAACACCAACGACACGCCGTTGCTCATCAACACCGCCGGCTCGTGGAAGAACAGGCCGGACGCCCACACGGCGATTCCCAACCTGTTCCTCGCCGGCGACTACGTGCGGACGGACATCGACCTGGCCACCATGGAATCAGCGAACGAGTCCGCGCGTGCCGCCGTCTCTGCCCTGCTCGTCGCCTCGGGATCCACGGCGCAACCGCCCGCCATGCACCGCCTGCACGAACCTCCGGAACTCGAGCCGTTCCGTCGCGTCGATGCGGACCGCTTTCACGCCGGGTTGCCGCACATCCTCGCAGGGTGACGAAGGTCCCCGGACAGGGCCCGGACGCAGCGACGAGGGGTCGCACGCGCGTCCGGACCCTGTCCCGTTCCGGTTCCTACGCGGACGGGACGCGCAGATCCTTACGGAGAATCTTGCCCGCGGCAGATTTCGGCACCACGTCGATGAACTGCACCTGCCGGACCTTCTTGTGCGGAGACACGCGCTCGGCGACGAACTCGATCACGTCCTGCTCCGTGAGAGACGAATCGGGCTGCCGCACAACGAACGCCTTCGGAATCTCTTCGCCCTCGTCGTCGGTGACACCGATCACGGCAGCATCCGCGATCTGCGGATGGGTCAGCAGCAACGCCTCGAGTTCGGCGGGCGGCACCTGATAGCCCTTGTACTTGATGAGTTCTTTCAGCCGATCGACGATCCTGACGGCCCCCTGCGCATCCACGGTCGCGATGTCCCCGGTGTGCAGGTACCCGTCCGCATCGAGAGTCTCGGCGGTCGCCTCGTCGTTCTTCAGGTATCCGGCCATGATGTTGGGGCCCTTGCACCACAGTTCGCCAGGCTCGGAGACTCCTTCGCCGGTGGGGTACTCGACTTCCTCACCGGTCACGGGATCGACGATCTTGCATTCCATGTTGGCGACCGCCGGCCCGACAGAATCCAGTTCGGTCTCGTTGTCCGAGAACGGGATTGCGTGCGACACCGGACTCATCTCGGACATTCCGTAACCCTGCCGGACGTTGCAGCCGAGCCGCGCCGCGACCGCACCGCCCAGCGCCTTGTCGAGCGGCGCCGCGCCGGAGAACACGGTGTGGATACTCGAGAGGTCGTACTGGTCCACCAGCGGATGCTTCGCGAGCGCCACCGCGACCGGCGGGGCGATGAACACGTAGGTGCATTTGCGGTTGGCGATGAGACCGAGGAACTCGACCAGGTCGAATTTCGGCATCGTCACCAGCGCTGCCCGATTCGACAAGGCCGCATTGAGGAGCACAGTCATGCCGTAGATATGGAAGAACGGCAGCACCGCCAGCACCCTGTCCTGCGGTCCGATCCCCATGCGCGGATTGATCTGGCACACATTGGCGACCAGGTTGCGGTGTGTCAGCATGACGCCCTTGGGGCGGCCGGTGGTGCCGGAGGAATACGGCAGCACAGCAAGATGCGTCGCCGGATCGAAGCTCACGTCGGGAGCCGCAGCGCGCTCGGCGAGCAGGTCCCTGAGCGACGGATGACCCTCTGCGCCATCGAGAACGATGAGCATGTCGTCGGGGATTCCCACAGCCTTCGCCGCTTCCGCTGCCTGCGGCAGGAGCGGCGAGACCGTCACGAGAGCCTTGGCCTCGGAGTCTTCGAGTTGCTTGACGATGTCCGCGGCGGTGTACAGCGCGTTGATCGTAGTGGCGGTGGCACCGGCACGCAGGATGCCGTGGAATACGGAGGCAAACGCCGGAACGTTGGGTGAGAGCAGGCCCACGACGTCTCCGACCGCGATACCCCGGGCGGCGAGCGCACCGGCGATCCCGTCGACCTGACCGATGAGGGTGCGATAGTCGGTCACGTCCCCGGACGGGCCGTCGATCAGCGCGGGCCGATCGAGATCGGCCTCGTCGATGGACCCGAAGAGGAAGTCGTAGACGCTGAGGTCGGGTATCTCGACGTCGGGAAAAGGGCTGCGGAAACTCATGTGTTCTCCTCCGAGCGGATCTCGAGGGCACGCAGGTGCCGTACCGTCGGGGCAACGATACCGCACGACTGTGAGAGACCTCACAGCCGAATCGTGGCCCTGATCACCGGAAGACACCGAGCCTGAAAAAGGACGAAAAGCCCTGCACGCGAACTATTTCGCGTGCAGGGCTCGTCACAAGCTGGGTTGTGCGCTCTCGATCCGAGGATCAGAGGTACTGGCCGCAGACCGGCCATGCGCCCGGACCCTGGCCCGCGAGCACGTTCTCCGCGATGCGGATCTGCTCCTCACGAGACGCGTTGTGCGCGTAGCCCGTACCGCCGTAGGCCTCCCAGGTGCTCTGCGAGAACTGCAGACCGCCGTAGTAGCCGTTTCCGGTGTTGATCGCCCAGTTTCCGCCGCTCTCGCACTGCGCGACGGCATCCCAGTTACCGGACGCTGCGTTCGCCGTTCCGGTACCCAAGGCGAAGGGGGTGGCGACGAGTGCTGCGGTGGCGGCAACGGTACCGAGGGTGCGCTTGATGTCGAACTTTGCCATGTGAAATGAATCCTCTCGTGGCGTTGCTCGCGAGACGGCATATGCCGGGCAATCCGGTCGGTCGGTGCCGCTCCGGTGATCGCGTGTCTCGCTCTGCCCTGAGCTTGTGAATCCGAACAACCCGCGGGGCAGAAAGCTGCGGCGGGGCCGGTGCGTAACGCCCGTTGATTTCGGGCCTACAACGACGGTAAGCGCTCATCACGGAGCGGTCACGTCGCAGTTTTCTTGCACGGACGTTCAGGAAATTCGGACACAGGAAGGTAACTTCCCAGGTCGAGCGGAAAATGCGCGGCCCGAGGAATCGGGTTCACGCCGCCGTTATGTGTGCAGCGTCACAGAAAGGACCACCGCATGCCTCGCAAAACGGGCGCGGATCACGGCTCGGTGGAGTCGGTTCCGGCCTCGTTGTTGCGCGGTGCGGGGTCGAAAGGAGTACCGGTCTGCTCCTCGATCAGGTGCCGGAACGGCTCCAGATTGCGCAACGGTTCGCCGCGCGAGACGCGCCACTCCCACTCCCGCTTGATCGACGAGACGAAACCGAGACCCACGATGATGTTGAAGTCGTAATCCGCGGCTTCGAGGACCTGTCCGAGTACCGCGTCGAGTTCCTCGGGGGTCACGGCATGCTCGGCGATCCGCCCGACGAGGTAGATGTCGCCCGCTTTGTCGAGCGTGTACGCCACCCCGTAGAGGCGGCGGTTCCGGCGCAGCAGATACCGGAAGACTTCTTCGAAGTTCTCGTCGGGCTTGCGGCAGACGAACGCCTCGACGCGCACGCCATGGTTGCCTGCCGAGAGCAGAACCGTGGTCTTGAGTTTGTTCTCGCCCGGCAGGTCGACGACGACATGACCGCCTTCTTTGCGGGAGAAGTCGATTTCCCGGTCCCGCAAGGTGGATTCGATGCGTTCGATCAACTGCTCGGTCATGCCTTGACTCCCCCGGTGCGCCGCAGCTTCCACAGCCCGCGCTGCCGTCGCAGTGCGTGCTCGCTCGTCCCGAACGCCCGGTTTCGTCTCATGCCTGCCTTCCGGTAGCTGTCGATCAATCCTTCTGCCGTGTGTTCCCAGGAAAAGCCCTCGGCATGCTTCGGCGCTGCGGCCGCGAGAGTTCGCAACCGCCCGGGGTCGCTCACGAGCGACCGTAGGGCCGCCGCCCAGTCGTCGGTGCGGTGCCCGTCGACGAGCACACCGGTCTGCCCGTCGCGGACCGCGACGCCGAGTCCGCCCACGTTCGCCGCGAGCACCGGAACGCCGCATGCCTGCGCTTCGATGGCCACGAGACCGAAAGATTCCGAATAGCTCGGCACCGCAACGAGATCGGACGCGCGGTATACCTGCGCGAGGCGGTCGGCCGGCTGGGGTGGCAGAAAGGTGACACGCGAGGCGATGCCCAGTTCGGAGGCCAGCTCGATCAGCGCATCAGGACGTTCCAGCCCGGTACCGGACGGTCCGCCGACGACGAGCACCCTCAGCGGAAGATCCGGGGCGTCGGCGACGGCACGCGCGGCCGCCCGAAGAAGCACATCCGGCGCCTTGAGCGGCTGGATGCGTCCGACGAAGGTCACGACGGTCTCACGGGGATCGAGCCCGAGTTCCGCACGCGCCGCGTCGCGGTCGCCGGGGCGGTAGCGCGACAGGTCGGCCCCCGGAGCCACCACGTCGATGCGCGACGGGTCGGCCCCGTAGATCCGCACGAGCTGGGCCGCTTCGTCGGCGGTGTTCGCGACCATGCGGTCGGCTTCGGCGACGACCTGTTGTTCGCCGATCTGGCGGGCGGCGGGCTCCGGGGTGTCGCCGGCGGCGAGCGACGCATTCTTGACCGCTGCCAGGGTGTGCGCGGTGTGGACCAGCGGCACGCCCCACCGGTCGCGCGCGAGCCAGCCCACCTGACCGGAGAGCCAGTAGTGAGAGTGGACCAGGTCGTAGTACCCCTGCGGGTGACGCGCTTCCTCGCGGAGCACTCCCGCCGCGAACGCGCACAGCTGGGTGGGCAGGTCGTGTTTGTCGAGGCCCTCGAACGGCCCCGCCGCGATGTTGCGGACCAGGACGCCGGGCGCGGCCTGCTGCACGGCAGGATCCGACGACGACGTGGCCCGGGTGAAGATCTCCACCTCGATACCGCGACGTGCGAGCTGGATCGCGGTCTGCAAGACGTATACGTTCATGCCTCCCGCGTCCCCTGTGCCGGGCTGCGCCAGCGGGGAGGTGTGAACCGAGATCACGGCCACGCGTTGCGGACGGCTGGGCTGGGAGGTCACCCCTCCATACTGCCCTGCGGCAGATCGACGCGAGCAGCGACCTCGTGCACGAGCGCCGTCGGCGCCCCTCCGGGCACTGCCGCTATCGGGACTGCGCGAACCGCGTCACCTCGTCGACGAACCGGTCCGGATCCTCGACGAACGGTCCGTGGCCGACTCCGTCCCAGATGGAGGTGGTCCCGCGCGGCACCAGCGAGGCGACGTGGTGCGCGGCCGAGACGTCGACCACCGAGTCGTCCGAACCGTGGAGCACCAGCACCGGCACCTCGAGGTCCGACAGCAGGTCGTCGTTGCTCACGGTCCGGGCGAACAGCGCGGAGCGAACGCGCGGCGGGGTACTCAGACTCGCGCCGAGCAGGGCTTGCGACGCGACTCCCGTGCCTTCGGCCGCACCGGTCAGGGCGTTCCCGAACGAGCCCAGCGCGCTCACTGCGTCGCGCGGGTCCTCCGACATCGCACCCGGGATCGCGGCACGCATCGAGGGGCCGACCCGCCCGCCCTTCTCGCCGCGGCCGAGGCTCGTGACCGCGCCGACCAGGATGACGGCGGCGACGGCGGCGGAACCGTGCGCAGCGAGATAGTCGCAGATCACGAGGCCGCCGTAGGACCAGCCGAGCAGGAGGGCGGGGTTGCGCTCGGACACGCCCTCCGCGGCGAACACAGCATCGACGTCTCCGGCCCAGGCCTTGCTGTCGTCGTAACCGCGCTCGGGTGCCCCCGAGTATCCGTGGCCGCGAAGGTCCACGGCGATCACCCGGAAGTTCCGGGCGAGCGCGTCGAGGACGCCGTCGCCCCAGCATGTCGAGGACTGCGCCCAGCCGTGCAGGAGCACGAGCGGTGGCGCATCGGCGGGGCCGAACGCGCGGTACACGAGTGGGGTGCCGTCGGCGCTGAGGACTTCGCGGACTGTCATGCGCGTCACTGTATCCGGGACCGCAGATGGATCCCCGTGGCGCAGGCCACAGCGACCAGACCTGCGGCGATACCGACTCCGAACCCCGCGGTGACGCCGACGTGATCGATGACCTGGCCGACTGCCGCCGACCCCAGGGCCACACCGACGCCGAGGCCCGCGACGGTCCACGTGATGCTCTCCGTGAGCTGACGCGCGGGCACGATCTGCTGAGTCAGGGAGGTGGCGACGATCATGGCCGGCGAGATCGCGCAGCCCGCCATCAGATAGAGCACCGCGAGGACGGGAACCGTGCCGGCGAGCAGCAGCGGCCACAGCAGGACGGACAGCGCCGCCGTCGCGATGAGCAACTGCCGTGCCGGCGCGGAATGCGCCACCCGCGACCCGAACACCAGGCCGCTCAGGGCCGAGCCCGTCGCGAACAGCGCGATCACGAAGGTCGCGGCGCCGGGCGCGTCCCGCTCGGCGGTGAACGCGACCGCAACGACGTCGATCACAGCGAAGACCACACCGATCGCGACCATCATCGCGATGATCGCCAGCAACGCGGGCAAGCGGAGCAGCTTGACGCCGGGCGTGTCCGAGCGGTGCCGATGCACGGGCGGTTCGGTCTTTCGCAGCCCCGCGAGGGTGAAGGTTCCGACGAGCAGCAGGATCGCGGCGAGCAGCGGGCCGGCTTCGGGAAACACCGCCACTCCGAGCCCCACCGACAGCACCGGGCCGACGATGAAACACACCTCGTCGATCACCGCTTCCAGCGCGAACGCCGTCCGGAGCCGGGCCGTACCGCCGTACAACTCGGTCCATCGTGCGCGGACCATCGCGCCGATCGTAGGCATCAGACCGGCGGGGAGCGCACACACGAACAGCAACGCGACGGGAGCCTCGAGGCGCACGCCCGCGAGCATTGCGACGATCGCCGTGGCGCTGACGACCGCGGCAGCGGGCAGTACCCGGCGTTGCCCGTGCCGGTCCACGGCCCGCGACACCAGCGGTGTGAACAACGCGTACGACAAGGCGAACACCGCGGACAACGCGCCGCCGAGTCCGTAATTGCCTCGCAGCTGCGAGAACATGGTGACGATTCCGATTCCGACCATTGCGATCGGCAACCGCGCCACGAATCCGGCCGCGCAGAACGCCACCGATCCCGGCGCGGTGAACAACTCGCGGTACGAGCCGCCCAGCCTCTGTGACACGTGTGCTCTCGTTCTCTTCTCTGATGGGATGTCGATATGCCCGGCCCTCGCCGTCCCGGGTCGCTTCCGGCCCGGGTAACCCCACGGAACAGTTATCCGTGCCAGCATTCACGGTATGGGCGTCCTCTTATGCTTTCACGCGCACCCCGACGACGAGGTGTTCACCACAGGCGGTGCGATGCGGCTGGCGGCCGACGCGGGGCACCGGGTCGTACTCGTCGTTGCCACCGACGGTGCACAAGGCGAGCACCCGGACGGGCTGCTCGCCCCGGGAGAGAGCCTCGCCGACCGACGGATCCGCGAAGTCGAACGTTCCGCCGAGGCCCTCGGAGTGTCGCGGCTGGTCACTTTCGGGTACGCGGACTCGGGGATGGCGGGCACACCGGCCAACGATGCCCCCGGCGCGTTCGCTCGCGTCGACGTCGAGGAGGCGGCGGCGCGCCTCGCAGCCGTGATCGAGGAGGAGCGTGCCGACGTGGTGACGATCTACGACCCGAACGGGGGGTACGGGCACCCCGATCACATTCAGGTGCACCGCGTCGGTGTCCGGGCGGAGGCACAGACCGGGCATCACGCCGTGTACGAGTCCTCCATGAACCGTGACCACCTGAAGCGGCTGTTCGCGGCGATCCCCGACATGGCGGAGGGCGCGCGGCCGCCGGACCTCGACGCATTCGGCCTGCCGGAGAGTGAACTGACCACCGCGGTCGACGTGTCCGCAGCGATCGCCGCCAAACGTGCGGCGATGCACGCACACGAGTCGCAGATCGGCGATTTCGGCCCCATGCTGGGTATGAGCGACGAAGAGTTGAGGGCCGCGTTCGGCACCGAATGGTTCCGGCTGCGGGGGGCTCCGCCCGGTCTCCACGAAACTTCGCTTCCACTCTAGAGATACGACGTGCCGTACCGACGAGAAGGAGAACCGATGGAACATCGAGGACGCCGAGCGACGCGTGAGAGCAACAACAGGTCGCTGCTCGAGCGCTATCGTGCGACCGGCGCAGATCTTCCGTTCGGCAACCCCCTCGTCGCGCACGGCGTCGCGATGGAGGGCTACTTCTGGCGGTTCACACAGCCCGACACCGGGCGGGTGATCATCGCACTGTGCGGCGTCAACCGCTCCGACGACGGGCATTGGGCAACTCTGGGTCTCGCCGCGCATCCCAACGGATTCCTGCGTACGACTACGCATCCCGAAGCAGCAGCGGACGTGGCGCAACTGGGAGCGACAGCAGGATCGGCATTCCGTGGTGACCCCGACCGTGTCCTGATGGACCTCGGTGAGGACGGGCGACTCGACGTCCGGATCGTCCCCACCCACCCCGTGCCCCCG
>NZ_JAXION010000135.1:0-10617 GCF_049311045.1 Rhodococcus sp. 7Tela_A2
GGCGGCCCCGCGGCCGGGTCACCGCCGTGGACGTCGACGGGCAGCCGTTCGGCGGCCTTGTACTGCAGTGCCGCGGCGATCAGCCCGGCGAAGAGCGGGTGCGGGCGGGTCGGGCGGCTCTTCAGTTCGGGATGCGCCTGGGTCGCCACGAAGTAGGGGTGGGTGCTCGCGGGGTACTCGACGAACTCCACCAGGCGGCCGTCGGGCGAGGTGCCCGAGAACACCAGTCCCGACTTCGCGATCTCGTCGCGGTAGGCGTTGTTGACCTCGAACCGGTGACGGTGCCGTTCGGAGACGTGCTCGGAGCCGTACGCCTTGGAGACGACCGAGCCCTTCTTCAGCGTGGCCGGGTAGGCGCCGAGCCGCATCGTGCCACCGAGATCGGCTTCGCCGGCGACGGCCTGTTCCTGGTCGGCCATCGTCGAGATCACCGGTGCTGTGGTGTCGGGATCGAACTCGGTGGAGGAGGCATCGGTGATTCCCACGGACCGGGCGGCTTCGATGACGACGCCCTGCAGGCCGAGGCACAGGCCGAGCAGCGGGATCTTGCGGATACGGGCGAAGCGGATCGCGCCGAGCTTGCCTTCGATGCCGCGGATACCGAATCCGCCGGGGATCAGCACGGCGTCGACGTCACCGAGGTGCTTTTCGGCGCCGGCTTCGGTTTCGCATTCGTCGGAGGCGACCCAGCGGATCTTCACCTTGGCGCGGTGCGCGAATCCACCGGCGCGCAGCGCTTCGGTCACCGACAGGTAGGCGTCGGGCAGGTCGATGTACTTGCCGACCAGTGCGACCTCGACGGTCTCGCGAGGGTTGTGCACCCGCTCGAGCAGGTCACCCCACACCGTCCAGTCGACGTCGCGGAACGGCAGGCCGAGCTGACGCACGACGTAGGCGTCGAGGCCCTCGCTGTGGAGCACCTTCGGGATGTCGTAGATGCTCGGGGCGTCGGGGCACGAGATGCACCCGGCGAGGTCGACGTCGCACATCAAGGAGATCTTGGCCTTGAGCGTGGCCGGCACGTCGCGGTCGCACCGCAGGACGAGAGCGTCGGGCTGGATGCCGATGTTGCGCAACGCCGCGACCGAGTGCTGGGTCGGCTTGGTCTTCAGTTCGCCGGACGGGCCGAGGTACGGCACCAGCGACACGTGGAGGAAGAAGCAGTTGTCGCGGCCGACCTCGTGACGGACCTGGCGTGCGGCCTCGAGGAACGGCTGGGATTCGATGTCACCGACCGTGCCACCGATTTCGGTGATCACGACGTCGGGGATCTGGCCCTCGTTGTCGGGTGCGGCCATCGCGAGGATGCGCCGTTTGATCTCGTCGGTGATGTGCGGGATCACCTGCACGGTGTCGCCGAGATACTCTCCGCGGCGTTCCTTCGCGATGACCGTCGAATACACCTGGCCGGTGGTGACATTCGCATCGGCGCTGAGATCGCGATCGAGAAAACGTTCGTAGTGGCCGACGTCGAGGTCGGTCTCGGCGCCGTCCTCGGTGACGAAGACCTCACCGTGCTGGAACGGATTCATGGTGCCGGGATCGACGTTGAGGTACGGGTCCAGTTTCTGCATCGTGACCCGCATCCCGCGGGCGGTGAGCAGCGCTCCGAGGCTCGACGCGGTGAGACCTTTGCCGAGCGAGGACGCGACGCCCCCGCTGACGAAGATGTGCTTGGTAGCGGTACGCGAATGGCGTGACTGTGGCAAAAGAGCTCCCGTGACGTCAGGTGCAGGGCTTTTGGACTGATGTGATGCAGCTGGGGCCTGCCGACCCACGGAACTTCACGGTAACACCTTCTGCGTCCGGGGCGTACTCGACTCGCCTGTATCGCCCTCCGGTGCTGTGGACGTCACATTTCCCGGGCGGTTGGAGCACGCGCACCGGGGCGGACGGGTGCGCTCAGCGCGCCGCGGAACCGACGGTGACGCCGCTCGCTCCGGGACCGGTGCCGTAGCGTCCGGCGCCTCCGTCGAGCTGTTCCCGGACCGCGAGAATTGTGGTGATCCGGCCGGCTTCCCGATCGAGATTGTCGACGGTGGACAGCCCTGAGGACAGTGCCGCGTCGGCACGCACCACGGCGACGGGGCCGTTTCCGGCTGCAGCGCCCGGCCGACCGGCGAGGACGGCGCCGGCTCCGCGCGCGTCGACAGCGGCGGCGAAGCGGGCCACGAGCGCCCCGCGGTTTCCGCCGGCGGTATCGCTCCCGGTAGGGGGTTCTCCGGTGACGACGAGCGCCGTCTGCGCCGGTTCGGCCTCTCCGTCGTCGTAGCCGATGAAGCCGCCGCTGCGCAGAGTGGTCAGGGCCAGTGCGCGTTCCTCCGGTGTGCCGCGAGCCTCACCGGTGGCCGGGTCGACCAGCAGCACTGCGCCGAGAAGGTCCCCGGCGAGGCTGCCCGGATCGATGGCGCCGGTCTGCAGCTCCACCCCGGCGGGGATGACGTTGGTGACGGTGGTGCGAAGTTGGTCGGCTCCGGACGCGCCGACGAAGGACTCGGTGAGCGCGAGCCGGCCGGTGACCCTGCCTCCGGCGTCCCCCACCGTGCGTACGAGTGCGTCGACGTCGGCGGGATCGGCGTCCGGGGTGGTGACGACGAGGACGGTGCGGTCGGTGAGGACATCGCGCACCACGCGCGGCGCGACGGTGGCGTCGAATCCGTCGGCGGCGACGAGTTGTCCGTCGAGCCGGGCGGCACGGTCCTCGGCCTCCTGCAGTTCGCGCCGCATCTCGGACTTGTCGTCGCGCAGGCCGGAGACCACGCTGCCCGACAGCAGTCCCGATCCGAGCACGATGCCGAGCGCCAGGGCCAGGAACACGGCCACCAGCGAGACGGCGTGGTGACGCAGCGAGATCACGCGCGCAGGCCCCGGACCCAGTCGACGGCGCTGTCCCACCATTCCTGGGCCAGGGCGACGACATCGCCCCCGAGATTGGAGACGACCAGGGCCGCGATGATCGCGATCAGCGCCGCGAAGATCAACAAGGCGATGATGCCGCCGGAGACGCGGCTGCGGTACAGGGTGGCGACAGCTTTGGCGTCGACGAGTTTCGGTCCGACCTTGAGGCGCGTCATGACCGCCGACGGGTTGGTGTCGCGGCGTCCCTGGTCGAAGAACTCGTCGAGCGAGACGGTGCTGCCCACGGTGACCACGAGCGCGGCGCCGTGATGGTCGACGAGCAGCAGCGCGAGGTCGGTGGGCGTTCCGGCCGCCGGGAAGGTCATCGCGCCGATACCGAGGTCCTGAATGCGTTCGAGTCCGGGAGCATGGCCGTCCGGGTCGGCGGGCAGCACGACTTCGGCACCGGATTTGAGGGTCGCCGTGCCGATCCCGTCCGGATCACCGACGATCAGATCAGGCCGGTATCCGGCTTTGGTGAGCGCGTCCGCACCCGGTCCGACGCCGACGAGAATCGGCGAATATTCCTTGATGAAGGGCTTGAGGTCCTTGAGGTCCTGGACGTGGCCGGGCCCATCGGACACCACCACGACGTGCCGGTCGCGCAGGTCGAGGTCGATCTCCGGGATGCCGACGCCGTCGATGAGCAGCGGGCTTTCTGACCTGATGAACTCGATGGTGTTGCCGGAAAACGCTTCGAGATGGTCGACGAGACCCGTCTTGGCTTCGATCATCCGATCGGAGATCTCGGCCTCGGTCTGTTCGTCGCCCTGCACCAGCAGTCGCTCGCCGGCGTATACGCCACCCTCGTAGAGCCGGACTTTGGCGCCGTCCTTGATCTTCTTGAATGTCTCGGCGCCGGTGTTGTCGACGAGGAGGATGCCGTTGGCGACGATCACCTCGGGCCCCAGATTCGGGTACCGGCCCGAAATCGAGGCCGATGCATTGACTACGGCCGACACGCCTGCTTCGACGAGAGCGTCGGCGGTGACACGATCGAGGTCGAGCGCGTCGAGGACCACCACGTCGCCGGGACCGACCCGACGCAACAGCTTCGCGGAGTTCGTATCGACCCTCGCGATACCGCTGACTCCGGGCAACGTTTCGTTGGTACGTGACAGCAGCGCCGGCATCTTCATGGCAAAGATGATGCTCCGGAGTTCCGGTCAGTTATCGGAGGCGCGCCGAGACGACGCCGCGACGCCGCATCGACGGCCCGATCACTGTGCCCGCTCGGCGTGCGCGACGGCGAGCAACTCCTCGGCGTGGGCGCGACCGGTCTCGGTGTCGTCGAGTCCCGCGAGCATCCGGGCGAGTTCGGCGACACGTTCGGCGTCCGACAACATCCGCACGCCGCTGCTCACCACCCCGGCGCGATCGTCCACCTTGTCCACCACCAGGTGCGTGTCGGCGAACGCGGCGACCTGCGGGAGGTGTGTGACGACGATGACCTGATGGGTCCGGGACAACCGAGCCAGCCGACGGCCGATCTCGACAGCGGCGCGGCCTCCGACGCCGGCGTCGACCTCGTCGAAGACCATGGTCGCGCCACGCTCGGATCCGGCGAGGACCACCTCGAGCGCGAGCATCACCCGCGAGAGCTCGCCGCCGGACGCGCTGCGCGCCAGGGGAAGAGCCGGAGCGCCGCCGTGCGCGGCAAGCCGGAACTCCACCTCGTCGACGCCGGACTCACCGGCGTGCAGGACGCGATCGCCGATCGGCAGCGGCGCGGAATCTGCCGCCGCGGCCTGCTGTTCGCGGATCTGTACCTCGAGCACCGCGCGGCCCATCGCCAGTCCGGCGAGTTCTTTGCTCACCGCTTTCGCCAGCTTCCCCGCCACCTTCTGGCGTGCCGCCGACAGTGCCGTCGCGGCCTCCGCGGTGGCGGCGGCTTCGGCGTCGACCTCGGCGGCGAGTTTGTCGAGGGCCTCGGCGGACACATCGAGACCCGAGAGTCGTTCTCGTGCGCTGCGCGCCCACTCGAGTACTCCGTCGACGTCCGCCGCGTATTTCCGGGTGAGGGTTTTCAGTTCGGCCTGCCGGGTGAGCAGGGTCTCGAGCGCACCCGGGTCGGAGGGAAGATCCCCCAGGTAGCCCGACAGATCACCGGCCACGTCGGTGACCACCGCGATGGCGTCGTCCAAGCGCGGCCCGAGGTCACGAAGGGCCGGGTCGTCGCTGCCGTCGACACGCGAGCGTGCCTCGCCCAGCAAGTCGAGTGCGGAGCGGGCTTCGTCGCCGTCGGCGGCGTCCTGGCCGGCGAGCACCGCGTGTGCGCCCATCGCTGCCTCGCGGAGGGAATCGAGATCGGACAGACGACGAACGTCGTCGACGAGCCGGGCGTCCTCCCCCGGCTCCGGATCGACGCGCTCGATCTCGTCGAGTCCGTACTGGAGACGGTCGGCTTCCTGCGCCAGCTCCCGCGACCGCTCGGTACGTTCGTGCCATTCGGCGCGGGCGTCGAGCCACCGACGCCGGTGCGTGCGATACCGGTCGAGCAGCGGAGCGATCGCCTTTCCGCCGAACCGATCCAGCGCGGAACGCTGTTCGCCCGGGCGGAGCAGGCGCAATTGGTCGTTCTGCCCGTGCACGGTGAGCAGCGGGTCGGTGAATTCGGAGAGCACACCCACCGGGACGCTGCGTCCCCCGAGGTGGGCGCGGGACCGGCCGTCGCTGCCCACGCTGCGGACGGCGATGATGCTGCCGTCCTCGTCGCGTTGCGCGCCGGCAGCCTCGAGAAGCCGGGCGACTTCTTTTTCGACATGACTGGCACCGTCGTCGACGCTGAAGCGTCCCTCGACCACGGCACGGTTCGCGCCGACGCGGACCCGTGTCGCGTCCGCCCGAACCCCGGACAGCAGGTGCAGGCTCGTGACCACCATGGTCTTGCCGGCACCCGTCTCGCCGGTCAGCACGGTCAGACCACCGTGGAACCGGGCGCTCGCCTCGGAGATGACGCCCAGGTTGTCGATCCTGATCTCAGCGAGCATCTCAGAGCTTCCTTCCCCGCCAGCCCTTCACCGGAAGTTCGAACTTTCGCACCATCCGGTCTGCGAACGGTGCCGAATCCAGCCGTACCCAGCGCACCGGGTGCCGGCCGCGCACCACGTCGAGGCGTCCGCCCGCGGGCAGTTCGAGCGTGCGCCGGCCGTCGCAGAACACCACCCCGTCGTGACCACCCGCGAGGGTTTCGACGGCGATGATCGATTCGGGACTCGTCACCAGCGGGCGCGCGAACAGCGCGTGTGCGTTGCTCGGGATCACCAGCAGTGCCTCGAGTTCCGGCCACACCACAGGACCGCCCGCGGAGAACGCGTAGGCGGTCGAACCCGTGGGGGTTGCAATGAGCACCCCGTCGCAACCGAACGACGAGACCGGCCTGCCGTCGACCTCGAGCACGACCTCGAGCACCCCGAGCCGGGATTTGTTCTCGAGGCTCGCCTCGTTCAGCGCCCAGCCGCGGTCGACGATCCTGTCGTCGACGCGGATGGTCACGTCCAGAGTCATTCGTTCTTCGATGCGGTATTCGCGGTGGGCGACCTGATGCAACGCGTCTTCGAGGTGTTCGGCTTCCGCCTCGGCAAGGAACCCGATTCGTCCGAGGTTGATGCCCAGCACAGGGACCGACGCATACTGTGCGAGTTCGGCAGCGCGGAGGAAACTTCCGTCCCCGCCCAGCACGATGACCATCTCGCAGCCTGCGGCGGCGTCGGGACCGGGTTCGACGATGCGAATGAAACTGCCCGGGATCGCGAGAACTCCCAGCCCGTTGCTGCCTGCCTCGTCCTCGAGTACCCGTAGACCGATGCCCGCCTCGCCCAGAACCTTGGCGACCCGCAGAGCAGTGGTGGCGATCTCGTCGCGACCCGCATGCGAGACGAGCAAGATCTCGCGTTCGGTGCCTCCGGGACCCGTCGGCGCCGGGGTGCCCGGGTTCGGCTGCGCCGGCCCTCTTGTCCCCGGGTTCGGCTGCGCCGGCCCTGTTGTCACTGTGGTCCTTCCTGTACCGCGCGGTGGACGAGATCGATCACGTTCGGGTCCAGGTCCTCGGCGCCCGGCTCTCCGGCCCGCAGCCAGAGGAAGTACTCCACGTTTCCGGACGGACCCGGTAGCGGGCTCGCGACCACTCCCCGGGTGCGGAGCCCCGCTCGCTGGGCCTCGCGTGCCACGTCGAGCACCGCTTCGGCCCGGAGTTCGGGGTCTCGCACGACGCCGCCGCTGCCGACCCGGTCCTTGCCGACCTCGAACTGCGGTTTCACCATCGGAAGCAGGTCGGCGCCGGGAGCTGCGCAACGCACGAACGCGGGCAACACCAGCTTCAGAGAGATGAACGACAGATCCGCCACCACCAATTCGACCGGTCCTCCGATGAGATCCGCGTCGATGGTACGCACATTTGTTCGATCGATGACGTGGACACGCGGATCGGATTGCAGTCTCCAGACGAGCTGCCCGTACCCCACGTCCACGGCGACCACTTCCGACGCGCCTTCGTGCAGAAGGACATCGGTGAATCCCCCCGTCGAGGCGCCTGCGTCGAGGCATCGCTTTCCGGACACGTCCAGACCCTGGGGAGTAAACGCTTCGAGTGCTCCGAGGAGTTTGTGCGCGCCACGTGAGGCCCAGGACACCTCGTCCGCGACCTCAGTGACGAGCAGCGGGGTGTTCGGCTCGACGGCGGTGGCGGCTTTGGTCGCCACGGTGCCTGCGATCAACACCCGACCTGCGGCGATCAGCTCGCTCGCGTGCTCCCGCGAACGTGCCAATCCGCGTCGTACCAGTTCTGCGTCGACCCGTGCTCGGCGCGCCACGTCAGATCTTGTCCACGGTCGCCAGCGCCTGCACGAGAACGTCGTGGGCCTGGTCGAGCAGCTGGGCCTGGCGGGAGATCCCCTGGGCCGTATCGGAGGTGTCCGCGCTGTCGCGCGCGCGCATCAGCAGCGCATCGACCTCCGCGTGGATACGGTCGGGATCGATCGCGACTCGTGGGCCGGGAACGTGTTCACCGGGGCGTGGAATAGACGTGCTCATCACCGACCACGCTAGTGCATCCGCGCCACGACCGGCACACGGCACGACCCGATTCAGGAAGCGATGCCCCACTCCGCGAGCACGGTGCGCGCGTGCTCGTCGACCGGCCGGAGCCGGCCGAAACCGGGGTTCGACCAGGCAACATCGAGCAGTCCGCGCAAGACCTCCATCGCGTCGCCGACCACCCCGGTGGACTCGAGATGCAGATCGCCGTCCTCGAGCCGTACCGACCAGCCCTCGGCGGGCATCACCCGGACCTGCGACGCCGGAGCGTCGAGGCACCCGAGCGAGGCACCGACGTACGTGGGGCGTTGCTCCACGGGAGCGCGCAACAGGTCGTCGACCGTGCTGACGCCCGTCAGGACCAGGAGGGAGTCCGCGCCGACTGCGTTGGCACCCTCGATGTCGGTGTCGAGCCGATCACCGATGACCAACGGCCGTTGTGCGGCACCCCGCCGGATCGCATCCTCGAGCAGAGGAGCCGCCGGCTTGCCTGCCACGACGGGCTCGGCGCCGGTGGCGTGACGTACCGCTGCGACCATAGACCCGTTTCCGAGCACCAGTCCCCGTTCGGTGGGCAGCGTCGAGTCGATGTTGGTCGCAACCCACCAGGCGCCGGCACGAATGGCGAGTGTCGCCTCGGCGAGCATCGGCCACCCCGTCTCGGGTGAATGTCCCTGGACCACGGCAACGGGATCTGCGTCGGCGGTCCGCACCGGGTTCAATCCCACCCGGGCGACCTCCTCTGCCAGAGCGTCGGTACCGACCACCAGAACAGGTGATCCCGACGGCACCTGTTCCGCAAGCAGACGGGCGGCGGACTGCGAACTCGTCACCACCGACGCGTCGTCCGCCGGGAACCCCAGGTCGCGGAGATGGCGGGCGACTTCGCTCGGGCGACGGCTCGCGTTGTTCGTGACATAGAACAGCCTGTCGCCTGCGGTCAACGCCTCGCGGGCACCGGGAACGGCATCCGCGCCTCGATAGACCGTGCCGTCGAGGTCGAGCAGGAGGACATCGTAGAGCGAACGCAGAGAGTCACCGGTGTACTCGGCCGCCGCGTCGCCGAAGGCGCCGCTCGACGAGGTCACAAGTCTCCTCCGGTGAGCTCCTCCACCCGATCCTCGGCGTCGGTGACGCCTTCGATGTCGGCTTCCGCAGAGTGCAGGAACCACTGCACGCCTTCTTCCGCGCGTCCCGCTGCGACGAGTGCGTCGGCGTACGCGTAGAAGAGCCGTGCCGCGGGCGTACCGGTGCGGGTCGGGTCGAGATCGGAGGTCTGCAGTGTCACCACGGCCTGGTCGTACTGGCCGAGATCCATGCGGGCACCCGCGACGACGATCCGCAGTTCGCTGGCTTCGTCGCCGGTGAGGGCACGTGCTTCTTCGCTGCGCCCGAGTTCGATGGCCTTCTCCGGCCGTCCGAGGCCACGTTCGCAATCGGCCATGACAGCGAGAAGTGCTGTTCCACCGGACATCCGGCGTGCTGCACGGAGCTCGGAGAGCGCCTCGGCCCATTCGCCTGCGTGATACGCGGTGATACCGGCGGCCTCACGGACGACTGCGATCCGGCCGGCACGCTGACGTGCGGCACGGGCATGCGCCAATGCGAGACGCGGGTCGTCGTCGATGAGCTTGCCCGCCATGACCAGGTGACGTGCGACGGCGTTGGCGTTCAGCTTGTCGAGACTGAGGAGGTCGCGCCGGATCGCCGGGTCCAGTTCCGAGGCTTCGACGTTCTCGGGCAGGTCCGGCTCGTCGGGGCGGGCATCGCGCCGGGGAGCAGAACCGTCACGTCCCCCTGCCGGGCCGAATCCGCCTTCGCCGCCACGACGACGAGGGGCTTCGCCACCGCGGCGATCACCGCCGTAGCTGCGGGCTCCGCGATCGTCGCTTCCACGGCGGTCGTCGGTGCCACGGCGATCGCCGCCGTAGCTGCGGGCTCCGCCGCGTGCGTCATCGCGGCTGCGGTCACCGGTCGGGCGATTCGGACGCTCGCTGCGACCGGCGTCTCCGCGGGACCGATCCGACGCAGGTCGGTTCCGATCACCGAACTGCCGTCCGCGGTCGTCACCCCTGCTCTGCCGAGGATCGCTGTCGCGGTTCGGTCGCGAGTCGCCACTACGGGCGGGACGGGAGTCGTCACGTCGGCGGTCGCCGGACGGCTGGTCGCGCTGCGGCCGGTAGCCGCGGTCGGACCTGTCGTCGCTGCGGGGCGGACGCGCATCGCCTTCACGGCGAGGCCGGGAGTCGTTGTTGCGGTCGGGTCGTGCATCGCCTTCTCGGCGGGGGCGCGCGTCCTCGCTTCGGCCGCGCTGTGCGCGATCCGGGTAGGAGCGTTCACCGCTCCGCTGTGGCCGGCGGTCGTCTCCGCGCCCGGCGGAGGAATCGTCACGCCTGTCGCCGCTCTGCCTGCGGTCGTCGTTGCCGCGATTGGTCTGCGAGCCTTCTTTGCCTTCGCCCCGGCCCGACCAGGGAGTAGATCCTCCACTCCGGAAGGATCGACGCTCACCGTTGTTGTCGGACACAGAAAAAATCCTTTCATAAAAGCACGATAAAAACACGAAAGGGGACCCAATTATTGGGTCCCCTTTCGGTAACGGGTGTTCGGCGGTGTCCTACTCTCCCACACCCTGTCGAGTGCAGTACCATCGGCGCAATGGGGCTTAGCTTCCGGGTTCGGAATGGG
>NZ_JAXION010000136.1:0-10408 GCF_049311045.1 Rhodococcus sp. 7Tela_A2
GGGGCGGGGGGGGGGGGGGCGCTGCAGGACCCGCAGGTGGGCCGCGCGCTCGCGGCGGTACACCGCGCTCCGGAGGGACCGTGGAGTGTCGCCGGGCTGGCTCGCGAGGCATCGATGTCACGATCTGCGTTCGCTGCGAGGTTCACCGAACTCGTCGGGGAGCCGCCCATGCGGTACGTCGCCCGGTGGCGGATGGAAACAGCGGCCGTGGCGTTGCACAGGGGCGCGACGGTGTCCGAACTCGCCGCGCGATCGGGATACGAATCCGAGGCTGCATTCGCGCGTGCGTTCAAGCGGGCGACGGGGACAACCCCGGGAGCGGTACGGCGGCGCGGGACTTCGTCAGCGTGAAGCCCCTCCGGTTCGAGGGAAGGGCAAGGCCGTTGTCGACGGTGTCGTCACCGAGCGCCTCTGACATGGCGATCCAGGAAAGCGATCTGATCGGTCACGATCTGCTCGAAGTGCGGCTCCAGATAGGGTTCGAAGTGCGTGCAGTCATAGGACCGCACTTCACCCCGCGGGATGCGCCCCGCGATCTTCCGAGCCTTCGCATACGGGGTGACGTCGTCCTGCGTGGCGAGCTGAACCAGCGTCGGAGCAGTGATGTCGGCTGCCTTCCTCCCCGGTGAGTAGAACGGGACTCGGAGCGCGATACGAGCAGCCACATCATTCTCGGCCAGTAGTTTCTCGAACTGGTCACCGGCCATTCGCTCGACCAGGGCGTAGGCACCGGGGGAGGTCATCATCGCGAGGTCGCCGGGTATGCCGATGGACTTGACCCGATGGGGCGGGCGGCCCAGCCACGCCCCTACCTGATCGCGCACGGCCGCCACGACAAGGCGGGCGAGGAGTGTGGGGGCTTGCGCGAACGCCGAGGCTGGGCCGGTCACGTGGGGCACCTGCACGATCGCGGCAGCAAGCGCGTGATCCCGGGCGGCCAGGTCCAAGACGTGTCCACCGCCGAATGAGGATCCCCACCCGACGATGCGCGTCGTGTCGACGTTGGGCAGACTGCGGGCGTAGGCGATGGCGGCACGCCAGTCGGCGTGCTGCCGACCGATGTCGAGGATGCGGCGGGGTTGTCCTCCGCTGGCCCCCCAGTGGCGATAGTCGAACACCAGCGCGGCGTATCCGGCTTGGGCGAACCGTGCAGCGTAGGCGTCCAGTCGCAGTTCGCGGAACGCGGCGAAGCCGTGCGCCAGCACGACGACGGGCGGATTCTCGACGCCATCGGGCCGATACAGCCATGCGGCGCAGGGGGTCCCATCGGACAGGAATGTCACGTCGTGTCGGACGTAGCTGTATGGGTGAGTCACGGTGCTCCCCCGGCGAGTATCTTGAATGACATTCAACACAAAGTAGCAGCGCCGTGAACGGCATCGAGGAATGGCACCTGGACCGCCCGAGGGGAACCACGCCATGGCACGCAACAAGCGCCCGCAACCCGCCGACGAGAAGCGCGCAGAAATCGTGGCGGCCGCCCGGCGGCTGTTCGTCGAGGATGGCTACGACGCCACGTCGATGAGCCGACTCGCCAAGGAAGCCGAGGTGGCCCCGAACACTATCTACTGGTACTTCGGAAACAAGGACGACGTCTTGATCGCAGTTCTCACAGCGGTCATGGCCGACGTGTGGCCGCGCTACCAGGACGTCGCCGCCGAACCCATTGCCACCCGGTTGCTTTGGGTGGTCGGACAACTCACGGACATGAGTCACCTGGTGACGACGGTGCACGCCCGCGTCGAGCACTCTCCGGCCGTCGCCGAATGGCATCAGAATTTCCATGCGATCACCGGAAGTCTGTTCCGCTACGAGCTCGAGAAGGCCGGAGTCGCCGCCCCCACCGTGGACGCCGAAGTGATGATCGGAATTTTCACCATCGAAGGACTCCTCGCGCACCACCAGAACGAATCTCAGCAACGCACCATCTGCGATGCTCTGGCTTCGCGCTGGACACTGACGTAGTTGCGCCGGAAATGGGCTCTCGTAGCTCCACGAGACCCGTTCGAGGACTATGCGCCACTCGGCAGCGATCCGCGCTGAATCAGGGCTCGAACGCAGTAGAGGCGGTCTCGGATTTCTCCGAAACCGCCTCTGACATGCTGTTCCTCGGTCGGGCTGACAGGATTTGAACCTGCGACCACTTGACCCCCAGTCAAGTGCGCTACCAAGCTGCGCCACAGCCCGTCCCGCGCTCTCTCGAACGCTCGTTGAGATTACAACAGGGACGGCGGGAAACGCTAATCGCCTGGTCAGGGCACTGTGACCGTCACGGGGTCATGGGCGCGGACCGCTCACTTGCGACGGTCACGCTTCTCCCGGACGCGAACCGAGACACGAACCGGGCTGCCGTCGAAGTTGAACTCCTCACGCAGCTTCCGTTCGATGAACCGGCGGTAACCGGCCTCGAGGAATCCGGTGGTGAACAACACGAAGGTCGGCGGGCGCGTCGCGGCCTGCGTCGCGAACATCACACGCGGCAACCGGCCACCGCGCATCGGCGGAGGCGTCGCGGCCACGATCTCCTTGAGCCAATTGTTGAGACGTCCGGTGGAGATGCGCTTGTCCCACGACTCGAGCGCCGTCTCCATGGCCGGGACGAGACGCTGCACCGAGCGGCCGGTCTTGGCGGAGATGTTGACGCGCGCCGCCCACGGCACCCGCGACAGGTCGCGCTCGATCTCGCGGCCGAGTTCGTAGCGACGGTCCTCGTCGACGAGATCCCACTTGTTGAAGGCGATCACGAGCGCCCGGCCCGATTCCACGACCATCGTGATGACACGCTGATCCTGCTCGGTGATGGGCTGGGACGCGTCGATCAGCAGCACCGCGACCTCCGCGGCCTCGATCGCCGCGCGCGTCCGCAGCGACGCGTAGAACTCGGCGCCCGACGCATGCGTGACCCGCTTGCGCAGCCCCGCCGTGTCCACGAATCGCCACGGCTTGCCCCCGAGCTCGCCGAGGGCGTCGGCCGGGGCGCGGGGGGGGGGGGGGGCGGGGGGGGCGCCGGGGCCCCCCCCCGGCGTGCACCACCGAACGCTCGTCGCCGGCGAGCTTGTTGAGCAGGCTCGACTTGCCGACGTTCGGCTTACCGACCAGTGCGACGCGACGAGGTCCTCCCCCGCCGGTGCCTTCGCGCGGCGTCGCGGGCAGTTTCTCGAGCAGGTCGTCGAGCAGGTCGCCCGTGCCGCGTCCGTGGGTGGCGGACACCGAATAGGGCTGACCGAGGCCGAGCGACCACAGGGCGGCGGCTTCGGCTTCGACGCGGTCGTCGTCGACCTTGTTCGCGACGAGCAGCACCGGGGTCTTCGAGCGCCGCAGCACCTTCGCGACAGCCTCGTCGACGTTGGTCGCACCGACCGTCGCGTCCACGACGACGAGAATCGCGTCGGCGGTACGCATCGCGACCTCGGCCTGCTGCGCCACGGACTGCATCATGCCCTTGGCGTCGGGCTCCCAGCCGCCGGTGTCCTGCACCATGAATCGGCGCCCTGCCCACGTCGCCTCGTACGAGACGCGGTCGCGGGTGACTCCGGGCACATCCTCGACGACCGCCTCGCGACGACCGATGATGCGGTTGACCAGAGTCGATTTGCCGACGTTGGGTCGGCCGACGACCGCGACGGTCGGAACCGGCACGAACTCTTCGAAGGCGTCACCGTCGGTGAGGTCGATATCCCAGTCGGTTTCTTCCGACCATGTGCCGTCTCCGGCGAATTCTGTGGTGACGTCGTCGCTCACAGCGTCGCTCCCGTCTGCTCGGTGACCACCGCGACCAGCGCGGCAACCACCTCGTCGATGTTCATATCGCTGGTGTCCACGACGACCGCGTCGTCCGCCGCGCGCAGCGGTGAGACCGCGCGGGTGGAGTCGAGGTGGTCGCGGCGTTGTACCGCCGCGAGCACAGCCTCGTAGTCGTCGCCGCGTCCTTGGGCGATGTTCTGGTTGTTGCGCCGGTGGGCGCGGGCCTCCGGAGAGGCGGTGAGATAGATCTTCACGTCCGAGTCGGGGAACACGACGGTGCCGATGTCACGTCCCTCGACGACGACACGGCCCGCGGCGCGTCCGAGTCGCCGCTGTGCCTCGACGAGGAGCGTGCGCACCTCGGGCACTGCGGAGACTGCGGACACCGCAGCGGTGACCTCCCCGCTGCGGATGACCTCGCGGACGTCCTCACCGTCGAGGCGGATGTCCTCGACTGCCGGATCGGTGCCGATGGACCAGGGCAGACCTGCGGTGACCGCCGCGATGGCGGCCGGGTCCGTCAGATCGGTGCCGCGACGCAGCGCGTGCAGGGTCGCGATCCGGTACATGGCCCCGGTGTCGAGGTATGCCGCCTTCAGGTGCTTCGCCAGGCGCTTGGACACGGTGGATTTCCCGGTCCCGGACGGGCCGTCCATCGCGACGATCAGCGGGCCCTCCCCGGCGAGCGGGGCGGAGCCGGTCACAGGCCGACCGCCTCGTACAGTCCGCCGACTTCCTTGCGTCCGAGCACACGGAGAGTGCCGGGCCGCTGGTCGCCGAGCGCGACCGCACCGATGTTGGTGCGCACCAGGCGGATCACCGGGTGACCCACCGCGTCGAGCAGGCGGCGGACGATGTGCTTGCGGCCCTCGTGCAATTCGAGACGCACGCGGGACTGGCCGTTGAAGACTTCGAGCAGTGCGAACTGGTCCACCGAGGCGGGGCCGTCGTCCAGCTCGATGCCTTCCTTGAGCTTCTTGCCGACGCCGCGCGGCAACTCGCCCTTGACGGTCGCCAGGTACGTCTTGGTGACCTCGAACGACGGGTGCATGAGCCGGTGGGCGAGCTCACCGTCGTTGGTGAGCAGCAGCAGACCTTCGGTGTCCGCGTCGAGCCGGCCCACGTGGAAGAGTCGCTGGCCGGCAGCGATGCGTTCGGAGACGATGTCGCCGACGCAGGGGCGGCCGAGATCGTCGGACATCGTGGACTGCCATCCGCGCGGCTTGTTGAGCACGAGATGCACGAGGTCCTTCTTCACGACCACGCGCGTTCCGTCCACGCGGATGACCGTGTTCTCCGGGTCGACGCGGAGGCCCTGTTCGACCACGATCTTGCCGTCGACCTCGACGCGACCGGCATCGATGAGTTCTTCGGCGGCGCGGCGTGAGGCGACACCGGCCTGGGCGAGCACCTTCTGCAGGCGCACTCCCTCACCTGCGGGAAGCTGGGTGGGACCGGCATCGCTGTGCTGGTGTCGCGCGGGCTTCGCATTGCTGATCGTCGGGTTGGGCACGGGCCGCTTGGCCGCCGGTTTCGGCGCGGCCGGGCGGCCGCGCTTGTTCAGCGTGGCGCCCTTGCGGTGGGGCTTCTTCCCGGCGTCCGGCGTCGAGGTTTCTGCCCGTCGATCCGGGCGAGCGTCGGTGCGGCGATCGGGACGAGAGTCCGTACGTCCCTCAGCCCGGCGATCGGGACGAGAGTCCGTACGACGATCGGGACGGGCATCGGTCCGGTACTCGGGACGGCCTTCGGTACGACGGTCGGTCCGGTGATCCGAACGACCCTCGGTGCGGCGATCGGGACGGCCTTCCGTACGACGATCCGTCCGGAAATCCGAACGACCCTCCGTACGACGATCGGGACGGTGGTCCGAACGACCCTCCGTACGTCGATCGGGACGGTGGTCCGAACGGTGGTCCGAACGACCTTCGGTACGACGATCAGGACGACCCTCCGTACGACGATCCGTCCGGAAATCCGAACGACCCTCGGTACGACGATCAGGACGACCCTCCGTACGACGATCGGTACGGAAATCCGAACGACCCTCGGTACGGCGATCAGGACGACCCTCCGTACGACGATCGGTACGGAAATCCGAACGACCCTCGGTACGGCGGTCGGGGCGGGAGTCGGTGCGACGATCGGGACGAGCGTCCGTCCGATTGTCGGAGCGCTGAGCGCGAGGATTCTGAGCCTTCGCGGCGCGGGGGTTACTACGATTGCGGTCCGGTGTGCCATCACGGCGAGCGGGTGTATTCACTTGATTCCTGTCAATTCTCTGGATCGAACTCCGCGGGCGAGAGTGTCTCGGGACGCGCGTTCTTTCCCATTCTCTCAAATCGTGGGTCCGACTCGAGACTCTCAGAGATGTCATCGATCACATCGACGTCCGGAAGTAGGGGTCCGACGGGCGGAAGATCCTGCAGCGACGCCAGCCCGAGCCGTTCCAGGAACAGATCCGTCGTGACGTAGAGCGTGCCGCCGGTCTCGCGATCCGTCCCCGCCTCGGCGATGAGATCCCGGGCGAGCAGGGTGCGCATCACGCCGTCGACATTGACGCCGCGCACCGCACTGACCCGTCTACGGGTCACCGGCTGCCGGTATGCGACGACGGCCAGCGTTTCCAGGGCCGCGCGGGTGAGCTTCGTGCGTGCGCCGCCCTGCAGCAGTTTCTCGACGTACGGTGCGAAGTCGCGGCGTGTGTAGAAGCGCCAGCCGTCCCCCGCGATCCGCAGGTCGATGCCGGAGCCGCGCGCGGTGAGACTCTGCGCGAGGCCGCGCAGTGCGGTCTCCGCACGTTCGGTGGTGACTCCGATGGCGGCGGCGAGTTGTTCGGTGGGTGCCGGGGTGTCGACCACGAGCAGCAACGCTTCGAGCGCTGCGACGAGTTCGTCGTCGGCCATCTCGAGCAGTTCCGCGTCCCAGGCCCGCTCGTCGGCGGTACCGGCGGCATCCGCGACGTGGTCCTGGCTCATCCGTAGTCCTCCTCGAAGTCGATGGCGTCGTCGTCGTTCTCCCCGGTCCACGCCACCTGCAACGGGCCCAACGGGTCGGGTTGTTCGAACGTGACGGCACGTTCCCGGTAGAGCTCGAGCAGCGCAAGGAACCGGGCGACGATCTGGAGTCCGTGCTCGCACTCGGAAATCAGTTCGTCGAACCCTACCCAGACCCCGGCGCCGCGTTGTTCCAGGACAGCGAGAATCAGGGCCGCTTGCTCGGGTACCGACACGGTCGGCACGTGCAGGTGGTCGAGACCGACCGTGGGAACCGGCTTGGGCCGGAACGCGGCAGCCGCGATCTCCGCGAAGCGCTGGGCGTCGACGCCGAGGACGACGTCGGGCACCATGTTCTCGAAGCATTCTTCGAGGGAGACCGCGCGCGGGTAGCGGCGCAGAGCGGCACTTTCGAGAGCGGCGAACTGCTCGGCGACGAGTTTGTAGGCCCGGTACTGAAGGAGCCGCGCGAACAGCAGGTCGCGGGCTTCGAGGAGGGCGAGGTCTTCGGGATCGTCGACGTCGCCGGACGGAAGCAGCCGCGCCGCTTTGAGATCGAGCAGGGTCGCCGCGACGACGAGAAACTCCGTGGTCTGATCGAGACCCATCTCGGGACCGAGCCGGCGGGTGTAGGAGATGAATTCGTCGGTGACCTCATGGAGCGCTACTTCGGTCACGTCGAGGCGGCGTTGGGAGATCAGGCTGAGCAGCAGATCGAAGGGGCCTTCGAAGTTGCGGAGGCTCAGGTGGAAACCGGCTGGCCTGTCCGGCTCCGCGGCAACCGGCGCCGAGGTCTCTGCGATCGCCGCTGTGTCCGGGGCAGACGGGATTTCCGGGGCGCCCGGCGTGAGATTCCGGTCGACGGTGTCCGGACGAGTGGCTTTCGGAGGAGCCGTGTCCGGGGTGGCGGTGTACACGGGTCAGCGGCCGGTCCGGTGGATCACTTCTCGCGCCAGGCCCCGATAGGCCTCCGCGCCGGCGGAGGTAGGAGCCCACCGCGTGATCGGTTCGCCCGCGACGCTGGTCTCGGGGAATTTCACGGTGCGGTTGATGACAGCGTCGTAGACCAGATCTCCGAACACCTCGACGACGCGCGACATCACTTCGCGGCCGTGCAGGGTGCGCGAGTCGTACATGGTCACTAGAATCCCCGCCACCGTCAGTTTCGGGTTGAGCCGGTCCCGGACCTTGGCGACCGTGTCGTTGAGCAGCGCGAGCCCGCGGAGACTGAAGAATTCGCATTCCATCGGGATGAGCACCGAGTCGGCGCAGGCCAGCGCGTTGACGGTGAGAAGCCCGAGCGAGGGCTGGCAATCGACGAGTATGTAGTCGTAGCGGTCGAGCAGAGGGTAGAGCGCGCGTCCGAGTGCCTGTTCGCGTCCGACTTCGGAGACGAGTTGGATCTCGGCGGCCGACAGGTCGATGTTGCTGGGCAAAAGATCGAGGTTCTCGACACGTGTGTGAACGAGGACGTCGTCGGCGGTGACCCGCGGGTCGACGAGAACGTTGTGGACCGTCATGTCGAGGTCGTGGTGGGCGACACCGAGACCGGCCGACAGCGCGCCTTGGGGGTCGAGATCGACGAGGAGCACGCGGCGCCCGCATTCGGCGAGCGATGCGCCGAGGTTGATGGTCGAGGTGGTCTTGCCGACCCCGCCCTTCTGGTTGCACATCGCGATGATCTTCGCGGGACCGTGGGACGAGAGCGGGGAAGGTTCGGGTATCGACCGGCGCGGCCGTCCCGTAGGTCCGAGTTCGACATCGGCGACCGGCGGCGCGGACTCCGCGTCCCGCGATCCGGTGGCCGCGAGCGCCCATGCGGGTGTCCGGGTCTGTGTAGTTTCCGTGGCGGGTGGCTGAGGTGTGCCCACGTTCGGTACTCCCCCTGTCTGGCGACCCGGTCTCTGTCTCACCGGAGTCTGTCTGTCACCGGAGCCATGGTCCGGCGGCCGTTCCGTTACACGAACGCTACCGCCTCGTGCCCCCGTTTACCGCACGGACACGCGCCGCTACGCGGTGTAACTCATCTCGCGCGCGGATGCGCGCCGGCCCACACCTCGCGCAGCGCACCCACTGTGACCAGCGTGTATATCTGAGTGGTCGTCACAGAAGCATGCCCCAGTAACTCCTGTACCACCCGTACGTCGGCGCCGCCGTCGAGGAGATGCGTCGCGAAGGAGTGGCGCAGGGTGTGAGGGGAGACATTCGAGTCGATTCCGGCTCGGTCCGCGGCGGCTCGCAGCACCGTCCAGGCGCTCTGCCGGGAGAGCCGGCCGCCGCGCGCGTTGAGGAACAGCGCGGGCGTGTGTCCGCCGGCGAGGGCGGGTCTGCCCCGTACGAGATAGGCGTCGAGCGCGGCGAGTGCGGGTCGCCCGACGGGAACGAGGCGCTGTTTTCCTCCCTTGCCTCGCAGCAGCACGGCACGCGACTCGGTGTCGATGTCGTCGATGTCGAGCCCTACGGCTTCGGAGATCCGCGCTCCGGTGGAGTACAGCACTTCGAGCAGCGCACGGTCACGCAGGCCGCGCGCGCCGTCCGCTTCCCCTCCGACGGCGTCGAGGAGCGCGGTGACCTGGTCGACGGTGAGCGACTTCGGCAGTCGCCTGCCCTGGCTCGGTGGGGTGACGGACCGCGCGACGTCCACCGGGGTGTGGCCTTCCGCGGCGGCGAACCGGTGGAGGCCGCGAACCGCGATCAGTGCGCGGGCTACCGAACCGGCAGCGAGCGCAGGACGGCTGGCTTCGGGGTCGCCGCGGCGGAGCGCGACCCCGAAATCGGCGATGTGCTGTTCCTCGACATCGGCGAGCTCACCGACCCCGCGCTCCGCGAGGTAGTCGAGGTATCGGGTCAGGTCCCGCCGGTAGGCCGTGATCGTGTTGCGGGCAGCACCGCGTTCGACGGTGAGGTGATCGAGATAGGCGTCGAGGTGTCGTGCGAGCACGCCCTCTAGGTTCTCACTGTTCGGCGCGAGTGCGGGCGAACGCGGTCGGCCGGTCCGGCCATGCCGCGTCCGGGGCGCGGAGGAACGCTCCCCCGGTGGCGCGAGTGGCGGCGAACGCCAGGATGCCCAAGACCGCCGTGGCATTGACGATCTCTCCGCGCAACGCCATCGCGACGGCCTCGTCGAGAGGGACGAATTCCACCTCGAGGTCCGCCTCTTCGTGGACAGGGTCGGGGCGGTCGACCGAGGTGAGACCGCGTGCGGCGAAGACACGGACCGCCTCGTCGGTGAATCCGGGCGACAGCGCGATGTCGACGAGGACTTCCCATTCGGCGGCGGCAAGTCCGGTCTCTTCGGCGAGTTCGCGGCGTGCCGTATCGAGGGGGTCCTCACCGGGGGCGTCGAGCAGGCCGGCGGGTAGCTCCCACAGCCGCCGGCCGAGCGGATGGCGGTATTGATGGACGAGCAGCACCCGGTCGTGGGCGTCGACGGCCACCACGGCCACGGCGCCGTGGTGCTCGACGACTTCCCGTTCGGCGGTCTGCCCGCCGGGCATGACCACCTCGTCGACGCGCAGCGACACGATGGCGCCGGTGTAGATCCGTCTGCTGGACCGGGTGCTGAATTCGTGTCGCTGCGCCATCGATCTACTCGGCGTCGCCGGCGCCGGGCGCGGCCCTGACCGGCGCCGCGGCGGCCGGGGCACCCCCCGGGGCCGCGCCGGGCCCCC
>NZ_JAXION010000137.1:0-10408 GCF_049311045.1 Rhodococcus sp. 7Tela_A2
GCGCCCCGGCGGGGCGCGCCGGGGCGCGACGCGCTGGGCGGCGCGGTCCCGTTGCCGTCGTTGCTCTCGCATTCGACGGTCGAAGCGCTGGCTCGGAAGATCGCCGAGGGCGGGGGGTCCGGTCCGGAGTTCGGAACGCTGCTCCCGATCCGCGCGGAGGGCGACCTTCCCCCGGTCTTCTGCGTGCATCCGATCATCGGATTGTCGTGGTGCTACACCGCTCTCGCGCAGGAGATCGACCCGTCCGTACCCCTGTACGGAGTGCAGACCCCGCTCGAGGACCTACCGAACTCCCTCGACGACCTGGCGGCGCTCTACGTCGACGAGATACGCCGGATCCAGCCGGAGGGCCCGTATCGGCTGCTCGGATGGTCGCTGGGCGGTGTCATCGCGCATGCCATGGCGGTGCACCTCCAGGCCGCCGGCAGCGTAGTGGAAACACTGGTGATGCTCGACAGTTTCGCGGACACCGACACCGACGCCCCCGAGGAGCCGGAAGTACCGATGAGCGACGTGCTCGCCGGATTCGGCGTCGTTGAAGACGGTGACGGTGACGAACCGGCGGACCTCGCGGGGATCGTCCGGGTGGTCGCCGACCTCACCGGCACTACGGCCGAGGACACCGAACGGCTCGTGCGGCAACTGATGGACGCCGCCCGGCACAACGTTGTCCTGGCGGCCGGTCACCGGCCCGCACGGTTCGACGGTGACATCGTGTATTTCACCGCAGCCGAGGACGAAAGCCACGGGGCCGCAGGCTGGGCCGATGCCGTGAGCGGGCGAATCCATGACCATTCAGTGCCGGTCACCCACTGGCGCATGACTTCGACCGAGGCACTTGCCGTACTGGGTCCTCGCCTGCGTACTGTCTTCGCAACCCCATCCGACCCCAACCGACAGGGCGAACAAGCACGATGAATATGAACGTTCTGCGGCGAAGTAGCGCCTGCGTCATTGCCGCTTCGGCGCTCATCCTGGCGGGGGCACCCGCCACCGCCTCGCCCGGCGGGGAGGAGGTGCGGGTCGAGCAGGTCGAAGGAAACCGCTACGACATGCACGTGTACTCGGAGTCGATGGGCCGGGAGATCCCGTTCCAGCTGATCCGCCCGGCCGACACCAGCGTGCCGCGCCCGACGCTGTACCTGCTGAACGGCGCCGGCGGCGGCGAAGACGGCGCGAACTGGCTCAATCAGACGAAGATCCTCGACTTCCTCGCGGACAAGAACGTGAACGTCGTGATCCCCGCACAGGGCATGTTCACCTACTACACCGATTGGATGCGTGACGATCCGGTCGTGGGTGTCGCGAAGTGGGAGACGTTTCTGACACAGGAGCTTCCCCCGGTGGTCGACCGCGCACTGGGTACCACGGGTGTCAATGCGATCGCGGGACTGTCGATGGCAGGCACGTCGGTGCTCGACCTCGCAATCCAGGCGCCGGGACTGTATCGGGGCGTCGCCTCGTACAGCGGCTGTGCCCAAACCAGCGACCCCGTGGGCCAGGCGTATCTCCGGTCCGTCGTCGAAGTGATGGGTGAGACCGATGCTCGCAACATGTGGGGTCCGTACGACGGCGACGAATGGGCCCGGCACGATCCGACGGTCAACGCCGAAGGGCTGCGGGGGCTCTCCCTCTACATCTCGAACGGAAACGGTTTGCCCGGACCGCACGAGAACCCGGCACTGCCACGCACCCCACAGGCACCGCCGCTGCACGAGCAGGTCGTGATCGGCGGCGTGATCGAGGCGGCAACGAACGTCTGTACCCAACGGCTGGCCGAGCGGCTGGAAGAACTCGATATCCCCGCGACCTTCCACTTCCGTGAGAACGGCACGCACTCATGGGGTTACTGGGAGGACGAACTCCACCGTTCGTGGCCGCAATTGGCGGCGTCACTCGAACTCGGGAACTGACACGACGCGGGACGCCGAGACCGGCTGAACCCGCCCCGACAGAAAAGCTCGCGGGCCCGGGGGGGGGGGCCCCCCGGGCCCGCGAGCGTTTACTTCAGGACTGCTTACCTGCGACCGGGGGGCTTGATCCCGCCCTTGATCTGCAGTCCGCCCGGCTTCGCCTTCGGCGGGGCCGGTGCGTCGGCAGCGGGTGCCTTCGGCGCCTCGGGCGTCGTCTCCGACTCCGGTGCTCCGGGCGTCGTCTCCGACTCCGGTGCTCCGGGCGTCGTCTCAGACTCCGTAGCCGCCGACTCCGTCACCGGCTCGGTCGTCTCCGGATCGGAGTCGGCAGTCGGCTCGGGAGCAGATTCCGCAGCCGGCTCAGGAGCGGTCTCGGGTGCCGGTGCCGCCTTCTTTGCTCCCGGTCCCTTCAGGCCGCTCTTGAGCTGCAATCCGCCCGGCTTCGCCTTCGGGATTGCCGCGGCCTTCGGCTCCTCAGCTGCCGCAGCCTTCGGCTCCTCAGCTGCCGCAGCCTTCGGCTCCTCGGCTGCGGGAGCCGCGGGCGTCTCGGTTGCGGGCGTTTCGGCTGCGGGGGCCTCGGGTGCGGCCGGTGCTGCTGCTTTCTTGGCTCCGGGAGCCTTGAGGCCGCCCTTCATCTGCAGTCCGCCCGGCTTGGCCTTGGGAGCCGCAGTGGCCGCTGCCGGTGCGTCTGCTGCTGCCGGTGCGTCTGCGGCCTCCGCGGCGGGGGCCGCCGGTGCAGCGTCGGCCTTGGGTGCGGCCGGTGCTGCTGCCTTCTTGGCGCCCGGTCCCTTGAGACCGCCCTTCATCTGCAGTCCGCCCGGCTTCGCCTTCGGGACCGCGGCGGTATCCGTGGGTGATGCCTCGGCCGCGGGAGCATCCGCTGCCGGGGCGTCGGTCTTCGCGGAGGCTGCGGGTGCCGCTGTCTTCTTGGCGCCCGGTCCCTTGAGGCCGCCCTTCATCTGCAGTCCGCCCGGCTTGGCCTTCGGCGCTGCGGATGCTTCCGGAGCCGGTGCCTCGGCCGCAGGGGCCTCTGCGGCCGGAGCCGCTGTCTTCTTGGCACCCGGACCCTTGAGACCGCCCTTCATCTGCAGTCCGCCGGCCTTGGGTACGCCGGTGGTCTTCGGAGCGGCAGGAGTAGCTGCAGCGGCCTCGACGGCCTCCACACGCCCTTCCTCGACAGCCTCGGCGGTCTCCTCGACCTCGAGCTCGGACTTCGGCTCCTGGACGACCCTGAGGTTGTCGCTGAGCTTCGCCGCCTCGACGCGGGAGATCGACTCGAGCATGAGCTGCGCGACGTCGATGACCTCGACGCCTTCGCCCAGACCCTGCTCCTGACGGGCGGTGACGCCGTCCGTGAGCATGACGCGGCAGAACGGGCAGCCCGTCGCGATCTTCGAGGGGTTGGTCGTGAGCGCCTCGTCGACGCGATCGATGTTGATGCGCTTACCGATGCGCTCTTCCATCCACATGCGGGCGCCACCGGCACCACAGCACATCGAGCGTTCGCCGTGACGCGGCATCTCGACGAGCTTCGCGCCCGAGGCTTCCATCAGCTCACGCGGGGCGTTGTACACCTTGTTGTGCCGGCCGAGGAAGCACGGGTCGTGGTACGTGATGTCCTGGCTGACGGGCGCCACCTGCACGAGCTTCTTCGCACGGACCAGCCGGTTGAGCAGCTGCGTGTGGTGAACCACCTCGTAGGAGCCGCCGACCTGCGGGTACTCGTTGTTCAGAGTGTTGAAGCAGTGCGCGCAGGTGACGACGATCTTGCGCTTGCTCTGCTCGACACCGTCGAACACCCCGTTGAGGGTCTCGATGTTCTGCTGCGCCAACTGCTGGAACAGGAACTCGTTGCCCGCGCGACGAGCGGAGTCACCGCTGCAGGTCTCGTCGGCACCGAGCACCATGAACTTCACGCCGGCGGTCGCGAGCAACTCGGCGACAGCCTTCGTGGTCTTCTTCGCGCGGTCCTCGTAGGCACCGGCGCAACCGACCCAGAACAGGTAGTCGTAGCCCTCGAAGCTGTCCGCATCCTGGCCGAAGACCGGGATGTCGAACTCCATCTCGTTGATCCAGTTGAGACGGTCCTTGGCGTTCTGGCCCCAGGGGTTGCCCTTGTTCTCGAGGTTCTTGAACAGACCCGCGAGCTCGGACGGGAAGTCCGACTCGATGAGCACCTGGTAGCGGCGCATGTCGATGATGTGGTCGACGTGCTCGATGTCGACGGGGCACTGCTCCACGCACGCACCACAGTTGGTGCAGCTCCACAGCGTTTCGGTGTCGATGATCGGCGCGAGTTCGCCCGCCTCGACCATTGCCGTCGTGTCACCGACGAGCTTGCGCTCGGCTTCCGTGCGTGCCGCCGCCGGAATCTTGGCGAGCGCAGCCTCGTCGGCGTTGCCCTCCGCGTCCACGAGCCCGACCTCGTCGCCGCCGATGTCCTTGCGGCCACCGGCCAGCAGGTACGGCGCCTTGGCGTTGCCGTGGTCGCGCAGCGACGTGATCAGCAGCTTCGGCGACAGCGGCTTACCGGTGTTCCACGCGGGGCACTGCGACTGGCAGCGACCGCACTCGGTGCACGTGGTGAAGTCGAGCCAGCCCTTCCACGTGAAGTCTTCGATCCGGCCGGCACCGAAGGTGTCCTTGTCCGGGTCCGCTTCCTCCATGTCGATGGGCTTGCCACCCGACATCATCTGACGGGCAGCACCGAGGGCGACGCCGCCGTCGTCCTCACGCTTGAAGTAGATGTTGAAGAAGGCCGAGAAGCGGTGCCATGCGACACCCCACGTGATGTTGCGGCCGACGATGTAGAGCCACACCATGCCGGACATCAGCTTGACGAACGCGAACACCGACACCAGTTCGGGGCTCTCGGGAAGAATCCGGGCCACCTGCATCGTGAAGAAGTCGGTGTAGGCGTTGTGGTGGTGGTAGGTCGCGATCTTGCCGGCCTTCACCAGAATCATGCCGAGGCCCTCGAGGAGCACGACGGCCTCGACGAAGTACGCGGCCTTGAAGTTGGAGCCGCTGAAGCGCGACAACCGGCCGGGCTGACGCGGGTGATTGAGCTGGCGGATGGTGATCAGCGTCAGAATGCCGATCACGGTGCCGATGCCCAGGATCTCGTCGATGAAGTGGTAGACGGCCGTGTCGCCGATGATGGGCCAGTGGAAGTTCGGGTCGAACGTCTGGCCGTAGGCCTCGAACCAGACGATGGCGCCGAGCATGAAACCGACCATGACCAGCCAGTGCGCCCAGCCGACGGTACGGAACTTGGTCATCTTCGTGTGCGCGATGAACTCGACGAGCATCTGCTTGAAGCGCGGGAAGAACGGGCGCCACCGGTCCGGGGCCGGTTGGCCGACCCGGATGGTCTTGACCATCGTCCACGCGCCGCTGATGAACGCGAACCAACACACGAGGCTGAGCAGCACGCCGATCGTGCCCAACGTGATCGTCAGGGCATTCATACGTGGCCTTTCGTGTCGGGGGCAGCACCGGGCCGCCTGGTATAAGCCACCGCATCGTAACGCAGGATAAGTTACTGGCCGGTAACTTGGTGGAGAAACAGAGCCAGGTTACTAGCCGGTAACAACGTTCGTGCAGCGGGGATGTGTGTGCCCGGCCACGTTAGTGGTCAAACCTTCCACCTCATCTAGCCAGGCTCCCCTAACTGCGCGCCTTTTTGCCGCGACAGCCCTCGGGGCAACTCGACTCCGACCGGGTGAAGGGCGAAACAACTTATATAACAAATGGAGTGTGACGTCGGTTATGATTCGCCCCGGACGTGGCATCCGGACAGTGGGTTCATCGTCGGGGGGTCTGGATGTGCCACGCGAACAGGGAAAATGGGGGCGTCCCTCGGGCGTGCGCCATGTCACAGAACGGAATCACATGAAGCTCAAGAAGCTTGCCATCGTCGCGACGATGACTGCCGCCGCTATGGGGATCACGGCCGGCACTTCCTACGCAGCTCCGGCCGCCCCGTCGGCCGAAGACAAAATCAACTACGAGGTCCGGCCCGAGGGCGACTCGGTCGTGACCGTGATCGACGCGGGCTCGTTCACCATCTCCGGTGACGGCACGCAGGTCGAACTGCAGGACAACGACGGTAACGCCGTCATCAGCCTGCCTCTCGCCGTCCAGCTGGGCGATCTCCAGCTTCCGTTCGAGCGTGAAATCAGCGAAGACGGCAAGACGCTGACCCTCACTCCGGTCGTCGACCCGTCGAAGGCGACGCCGGTCGAACCCGAAGACAAGGTCGCGATGGGGATCACGCCTGTCGGCCTGAAGCTGTCGGACGTTGCGTCGCCCGACGAGAACCTCAAGGCCCAGCAGAACTTCGTGTCGCAGCTGGGCATGGCGACCGCGATCGGCACCGTCGCAGGCGCCATCATCGGGTGTGTTGTCGGAGCTATCCCCGGGAGCATCATTCCGGGTGCCGGCACCATCCTCGGGTGCGCAGGCGGCGCAGGCGTCGGCGGCACCATCGGAGCCTTCGTCGCAGGCGGTCCGACGGCAGTCATCGCCGGTATCGGAGTCGTCGAGACGCTTCTGGCGGCTCCCGGCACTAGCCAGTGGGCGAAGTAGCACTCTGCACGCAGGCAACGGCCCCGTCACCTCCCCGGTGACGGGGCCGTTTTCTGTCATTGCCGGAGAGACTGCGTGAGAAGTGGCGGCGGGGGGACGGTCGACAGCCGCCCGTCGTGGACTTCGGCGACTCGGTCTGCGGCGGCGAGGAGGGAGCGGTCGTGCGTGACCAGAATTGTGGCGGTGTGCCTTTCACGTGACAGACGGGTGATCAAGTCGACAATTTCCTCGCCACGCTCCTGATCGAGGGCGCTGGTCGGTTCGTCGACCAGAAGCACGGTCGGGTCGTTCATCAGGGCACGCGCGATGTTGACCCGCTGGCGCTGGCCGCCCGACAACGCGTGCGGTCTGCGGTCGGCGTGATCCGCCATGCCGACGGCGTCGAGCAGGGCCATCCCGCGGGGCACAGCCTCGCGGGTCGAACGCCCGTCTATCCATGCCATCATCTGCAGCTGCTCGAGGGCGGTGAGGGAGGGTACGAGGTTCGACTGCTGGAAGACGATCCCGATCGTGCGCCGACGCAATTCCGCGAGCCGGGCGCGGGGCAGGCCGGAGGTGTCGATGCCGTCGATCACGACCGACCCGGAATCGGGAGCGATCAGGGTGGCGGCCACCGCGAGCAGGCTGGACTTACCGGAACCGGACGGTCCGACCACTGCGGTGACGCTTCCGGCAGGCACGTCGAGTGTGACGTCGTCGAGGGCGAGCACACGGTCGTCGCCGTCGGCGTAGGTGAGCGAGATATCGGTCAGGATCAGACTCATCGGGCACTTCCCAGGGCGGTGAGGGGGTCGACGGAGGTGATACGGCGAACGGCGACGGCCGCACCGAGCGAACCGAGCACGATCATCACGGCGGCCGGGATCAGAAGGGTGGCCGGCGTCAGCGCGAACGGAACGGTCCCGGACAGTGCCGCACCGGCAGCGGCCGCGAGAGCAGTGCCGAGCGCGGTACCCGTGGTGAGTAGGACGAGGGCTTGCCCGAGCGCATCACGGACGAGGCGGCCGGTAGAGGCACCCAGGGCTTCGAGCACGGCGATGTCGCCGCTTCGCTGGATCGTCCAGACGGTGAAGAAGGCGCCGATGACGAGCGCGGAGATGGCGAAGAGGAATCCTCGCATCAACTGGAGCGAGCCGTTCTCCGACGCGTAGGAACCGATAGCGGACAGCGATGCGCTCTTCGAGACCGTCGTCGTTCCCGCGAGACGGTCGGTGGCGGTGGCGTCGAAGTCAGCAGTGGTGCGGAGCGCGACGAACGTGGCGGTCCGCTCCGTGCCGGTGCCACCGGGGGGTGCGATGTGTCTCCACGTGCCCAGGTCGATCCAGATCACCGGAAGGTGACCGAAGGATTCTTCGCCGTGCACCGCACCGACCTTCAGATCGCGTCCGGCCACGGTGATCGCGTCGCCCGGCCCCACGCCGAGGCTCTCGGCGACCGGAGTGGTCAACACCGCGGTGTCCTCGCCGGCGGCGGCGCCGCCCGGAACGAGGGGCGAACCGGGCCGGACACCGAATGCGGACACGGTGAGGCCCGATTCCCCGGCCGCCGCCTTGGCCGTGGAGATTCCTACCGGCTCGGCGCTGCTCACGCCTTCGGTGGTGGCCACTCGCCGCCACTGGCTTTCGGTGACGACCGACTCCGCATACGACAAGTCCTGTCCGTTCGCGGGGGTATCGAAGGCGATGTGGTCGGCGGGCAGGGCCGTGATCGCGCCGGTGTTCTGTCGGCCGAGACCGGCGGTGAGGCCGGACAGCAATCCGACCAGCAGAGTGATCAGTACGACGACGGATCCCATCAGGGCGAATCGGCCCTTGGCGAATCTCAGGTCTCTCCAGGCAACGAACACGGTGCGGCTGCTTTCTCGGGGGAACGGTGTGCCCTCCACTCTTGCCGCGTGGGAGCGGAAGGACATCCGGCAGGAGAGGGGACTTCGCAGGCCGAAGGAGGCGCGCCCGGTTGTATCTTTCGATGGATGTGCAGCCCGCTGCGCGCCCGTACGCTCGACTGACAGTGAATACGTTGACCCCTACAGTCCGGCTCCTGGCGTGGTGCCTTCATCTGCTCGTTGCCGGGTTGCTCGCACTCGCCGTAGTTCGGGCATTCGCGGATTCGGCACCCGACGCGGGACTCGTTGCCGCCGTGGCGGCGATGGCAGCGGTGACCTACGGTCTCGGACCCCTGCTGCCCGCCGTCGGCCGGTCCTACGCCGGAGCCGTCTTATGGCTCTCCGCGGTGGGGGCGGTGTGGCTGGTGCTTCTGACGCTCTCGCCGGAGGCAGTCTGGCTGGCGTTCCCTCTCTATTTCGTACAGCTGCACCTGCTGCCCCGCCGCAGCGGGCTCGTTGCGGTACTGCTCACCACCGCGGCGGCGGTCGTCGGCTTCTCGATCCACCAGGGTGCCTTCAGCCCGGCCACCGCCATCGGGCCCTCGCTGGGTGCCGCGGTGGCGGTGGCAGTGGTGTGGAGCTACCAGGCGTTGTACCGGGAAAGCGAGCAACGCCGGATGCTCATCGACGAACTCACCGCCACACGTGCGGATCTCGCGGCCGCCCAGCACAGTGCCGGGGTTCTCGAAGAACGTGAACGACTCGCACGCGAGATCCACGACACCCTGGCACAGGGGCTGTCGAGTATCCAGCTTCTGCTGCGTGCAGCCGAGCGGGCTCTGCCCCAACGGGTGGACGTCGCTGCCGGCTATGTCGGCCGCGCGCGTTCGGTCGCTGTGGACAACCTCGGAGAGGCGCGACGTTTCGTGGCGGCGCTCTCTCCTCCGGCTCTGGACGGCACCACGCCGGCGGGCGCGCTGGAGCGACTGTGCGCGACAACGACCGACCGGCATCACATCGACGCCCGCTTTCACCTCCGCGGTGCTCCGGTCGGCCTCCCGCCCGAGTACGAAGTCGCGTTGCTCCGGGTGGCTCAATCGGCGCTCGCGAACACCACCCTTCACTCCGGGGCAACCGGTGTCGATGTGACCCTCGGCTTCGGGGACGACCGCGTATCGGTGGACATCACCGACGACGGAGTGGGCTTCGATCAGCGGTCGGTGTCCGAACCTGCGCCCGGGAGCGGTTTCGGGCTGGAGGCGATGCGCGCCCGCGTGGACGATCTGGGAGGTACGTTCACCGTGCGATCCGTCGACGGCGAGGGGACCTCGATCACCGCTGTTCTTCCGCTTCCATCCGAATCGTCTTCCGAGAGGCATCTGTGAGCGCCGGCCCGATCCGCGTACTGCTCGCCGACGATCATCCGGTCGTCCGGGCGGGTTTGCGTGCAGTCCTCGAGACGGAGCCGGGAATCGAGGTCGTCGCCGAGGCGGCGACTGCCGAGGACGCGGTGGCCCGGGCGACCAGCTCCGACGTCGACGTGGTCGTGATGGATCTGCAGTTCGGGCGTGGACGGATGTCTGGTGCTGCCGCGACGGCCGCCATCACGTCGCGTCCCGGAGCTCCGCACGTCGTCATCGTCACCACTTATGGCACCGACGCCGACACACTGCCGGCGATCGAGGCCGGTGCCACCGGCTATCTGCTCAAGGACGCGCCTCCGGAGGAGTTGGCGGCCGCGATCCGTACCGCGGCGTCCGGTCGCACGACTCTCGCTCCGGCAGTGGCCGATCGGCTCGTCCATCGTCTTCGCGCCCCGGGCACGTCGTTGACCGGCCGGGAGGTCGAGGTTCTCGGGCTGGTCGCGGAGGGGCTGTCGAACCACCGCATCGCGCAGCGACTGCACCTCACCGAGGGCACGGTGAAATCCCATCTCGCACGTATCTATAGCAAGCTCGGGGTCGATTCGCGCACGGCTGCGGTGGCGTCGGCTACCGAACTCGGATACATGCGGCGTTGACCGCGGAGCCGATGACGCCAGGTACAGAAAAGAGGGCCCCCCACAGCCACCGCAGGCGGG
>NZ_JAXION010000138.1:0-10297 GCF_049311045.1 Rhodococcus sp. 7Tela_A2
GGGTGGCGGCGGCGCGGTCGGGGGCGCTCAGGTGCGCGGCGAGGTCGGCGACGGTGGGATGGTCGAACAGGTCCCGGATCCCGACGTCGGTATCGAGGGTCGCGGCGAGCCGGGCGGCCAGGCGCATCGCGAGCAGCGAGGTGCCGCCCAGGTCGAGGAAGTTGTCGTCCGCGCCGACGGTCGGGCTGCCGAGCAGGTCCGCGAACGCCGCGGCGACGAGTTCTTCGTGCGGGGTGCGCGGGGGCCGGTACAGGGCGGTGGCTCCGGTGCGTGCCGGTTCGGGCAGCGCGCGGCGGTCGAGTTTGCCGTTGGGGCCGACGGGGAGCCGGTCGAGCACCGTCAGCGCGGCGGGCACCATGTAGCCCGGCAGGCGGGCGGCGGCGAACGCGGTCAGGGCCGCGGTGTCGACGGCGCGGTCGGGTCGCGGCACGACATATCCGGCGAGTTGGTCGTCCTCGCGCCGGTAGACGACCACGACGGCCTGCGCGACATCGGGGTGGCTGCGCAGCACCTGTTCGACTTCGCCGAGTTCGATGCGCAGGCCGCGTACCTTGACCTGGAAGTCGGTGCGGCCCAGGTACATCAGGGCGCCGTCGCGGCGCCAGGTGGCGAGGTCGCCGGTGCGGTACATGCGGCTGCCGGCGGGTCCGTACGGGTCGGGGACGAACCGTTCCGCGGTGGGTGCGGGACGGTCGAGGTAACCGCGGGCGAGCTGGATGCCGGCGAGATACAGTTCCCCGGCCGCTCCCGGGGGGACGGGATGCAGGCGCGCGTCGAGCACGTAGGTGCGGGTGTTCCACACCGGGGTGCCGATGGGTACCGCACCGGTGTCGGCGGGGCCGGTGGGCCACGCGGTGACGTCCACGGCGGCTTCGGTCGGCCCGTACAGGTTGTGCAGCGCGGCGCCGGGCAGCGCCGCGCGGGTCGCAGCGGCGGTGGACGCGGGCAGCGCTTCCCCGGAGGCGAACAGCAGCCGCAGCGACCGGCCGCGTCCGGCGGTGACGGCGTCGACGAACACTTCGAGCATCGACGGGACGAAATGCGCGACGGTGACCTGTTGTTCGTCGATCAGTTGCAGCAGGTAGGCGGGGTCGCGGTGGCCGCCGGGTTCGGCGAGGACGAGATGCGCCCCGACCTGCAGCGGCCAGAAGAACTCCCACACCGACACGTCGAACGTGGCGGGGGTTTTCTGGACGACGGTGTCGGCGGCGGTCAACGGGTACGTGTGCTGCATCCAGCGCAGCCGGTTGACGATGGCGTCGTGCGCGACCGCGACACCTTTGGGCCGGCCGGTCGAACCGGAGGTGAACAGCACGTAGGCGAGGGTGTCGCCGGTCGGGCCGGGCCGGTGCTCGACCGTGGGTGCGGTCGCGGGTGCGCTCGTGGTGTCGAGGGTGTCCAAGTCCAGGACGGGGGTGCCGGGCGGCAGGGTGAGGCGGTCGCGTTCGCGGGTCAGTACCGTCACCGGGTGCGCGGTGTCGAGGACGTAGCGCAGCCGCTCGGGCGGGTGCTCGGGGTCGAGCGGCAGGTAGGCGGCACCGGTCTTGACGATGGCGTACATGCCGACGAGCAGGTCCAGCGAGCGGGGTACGGCGAGCGCGACCACCTGTTCGGGTCCGGCGCCGGCGTCGAGGAGCACATGGGCGAGGCGGTTGGCGGCCGCGTCGAAGTCGGCGTAGTCGAGGGTGTGGCCGTCCGCCGTGACGGCCGGGGCGTGCGGGGTCGCGGCGGCCTGTGCGGCGAACAGGTCGCCGAGTGTCGCGTCGCTGCGCGGCGCGGTGGTGGCGTTCCAGTCGTGCAGGATGCGAGTGCGCTCGGCGGGGGTGAGCAGATCGACGTCGCCGACGGGGGTGGCAGGTGCGGCGACGAGCGCGGCGAGCAACCGCACGAAGCTGTCGCCGAAGGCGACGGCGGTGTCATGGTCGAACAGATCGGTCGCGTACGACAGGGCTCCGGCGAGGGTGACGGGAGTGCCGTCGTCGCCGGGAACATCGCTCAGGAGCAGATGCAGATCGTATTTTGTGGTGGCCGTGTCGATTTCGGCGATGTCGATGGTCAGGTCCTGCAACGCGAGGTGCGCGGTCTCGTTGTTCTGGAAGGCCAGCATCACCTGCACCAGAGGTGAGTACGCCTCCGAGCGGGCGCCGGCGAGGGTGTCGGCGAGCCGGTCGAACGGCAGGTCGGCGTGCGCGAACGCGTCGAGGTCGTCGTCGCGGACGGCGGTGAGCAGGTCGCCGAATGCGCGATCGCCGCGGATGGTGCTGCGCAGGGCGACGGTGTTGACGAACATGCCCACCAGGTCGTCGAGCGCGGGGTCCCCGCGACCGGAGACCGGGGTGCCGATGGTGATGTCGTCGCTGCCCGAGAGGCGCGCCACCAGCACCGCGAGGGCGGCGTGCACGACCATGAACGGGGTCGCTCCGGCGGTGCGGGCCAGCGTGTCGACCGCGCGGTACAGCTGCGGGTCGAGGTCGAAGCGGACGGTGTCGCCGCGGAAGGATTGCCGCGGTGGGCGGGGCCGGTCGGTGGGCAGGGCCGTCAGGTCCGGGGCACCGGCGAGCCGGTCGCGCCAGTAGTCGAGTTGCGTCGCGGCCCGTGACTGCGGATCGGCGGGGTCGCCGAGCAGCCGGTCGAACCACAGGGTGTAGTCGGCGTACTGGACGGGCAGCGGTGTCCACGCCGGTGCGGCGCCGTGGATGCGGGCGGCGTAGGCGGAGACCAGATCACGGGCCAGCGGCGCCATCGACGCGCCGTCCGCGGCGATGTGGTGCACGACCACCGCCAGTACGTGCTCGTCGTCGGCGGTGGTGAACAGGCGGACCCGCACCGGCAGGTCGGTGGTGACATCGAAACCGGCGGTGGTGAATTCGGCGACGGCGGCGTCGAGGTCGGCGGCGTCGATCGGGACGGCGGTCAGGTCCGGCCCGAGGTCGCCGGTGGGCACGACCCGCTGGATCGGCCCGTCGGGGGTGGCGGGAAAGACCGTGCGCAGCGTTTCGTGCCGGTCGAGCAGGTCGGTGACGGCGGCGGTGAGCGCCGCGGTGTCGAGCGGGCCTGCCAGGTGCAATGCCACCGGGATGTTGTAGGCCGCGGAGCCGGGGTCGAGTTGGTTGACGAACCACAGCCGCTGCTGCGCGGCCGAGACCGGGACCCGGTCCGGGCGCGGCCCGGCGATCAGCGGGATGCGGTCGGTGGGGGCCTCGCCGATCTGTGCGGCCAGGGTGTGCGCGGTGGGCGCCTCGAACAGTGTCCGCACTCCCAGGTCGGCGCCGAGTGCGTCGTTGAGCCGTGAGATCACCCGGGTGGCGATCAGCGAGTTGCCGCCGAGGTCGAAAAAGCTGTCGTGGACGCCGATGCCGGATACGCCGAGTTGGTCGGCGAACACCTGTGTGATGGTCTCCTCGGTGGCCGTCGCCGGTGCCGTGCCGGCCGGGCCGGCGGTCCCGAACACCGGTTCCGGCAGGGCGCGGCGGTCGAGTTTGCCGACCGCGGTGAGTGGGATCTCGTCGAGTTCGACGAGCGCGGCCGGCACCATGTGGGCGGGCAGGCGGCGCGCCAGGTGCTCGAGGAGCGTGTCGTGGTCCACGGTGCGGCCGGGTTCGGGCAGCGCGTAGGACACCAGGACGGTATCGCCGGACGGACCGGTGCGGCCGAGGGTGGCGGCGAACGCGATGTCGGGATGGTCGGTGAGGGCGGTGTCGATTTCGCCGAGTTCGATGCGGAACCCGCGGATCTTGACCTGGAAATCGGAGCGCCCCAGGTATTCGGCGGTGGGGGCGCCGTCGGGGGTGGGCCGCCATCGCACCACGTCGCCGGTGCGGTACATGCGACTGCCTGCGGGGCCGTGCGGGTCGGCGACGAACCGGGTCGCGGTCAGTCCCGGCTTGCGGTGGTAACCGCGGGTCACGCCGGGTCCGCCGACGTAGAGTTCGCCGGTCACCCCGGTGGGGACCGGGCGTAGTCGCGCGTCGAGGATCACCTCGTCGACGCCGCACACGGGCGTGCCGATGGTGATCGGTTCGCCGGGGACGAGCGGGTCGGTGACGTTGACGACGATGGTGGTTTCGGTGGGGCCGTAGGCGTTGAACATGCGACGGCCGGGAGCCCACCGGGCCGCCAGTTCCGGAGGGCAGGCCTCGCCCGCGACGGTGATCGCCTGACAGCCGATCCCGGCCGGGTCGACGGAGGCCAGTGCGGCGGGCGTGGAGAAGGCATGGGTGATCCGCTCGTCGCGCAGCAACCGGGCCAGTTCGTCGCCGCCGTACACGTGGGCGGGGATCACCACCAGGGTCGCGCCGATGGCGAACGCGGTCATGTATTCGAAGATCGAGGCGTCGAAGCTCGGTGACGAGAAGTGCGAGACGCGGGCCGTGGGCTCGGGGGCGAGCCGCGAGTGCAGTGTCACCGACAGATTCGCCAGGCCGTGGTGCGGAACCACGACCCCTTTGGGGCGGCCGGTGGAGCCGGAGGTGTAGATCAGGTAGGCGGGATGGCCGGTGCGCAGAGGCGCCCGGCGGTCGATGTCGGTCAGTGCGGTCGCGTCGGTGCCCGCGATGCGGGTGCGCACCGCCGGGTCGTCGAGGACGAGCCAGTCCACGTCGTCGGGCAGCGCGTCGCGGTGCGCCCGTGTCGTCAGTCCGAGGACGGAGCCGGAATCGCCGAGCATGTACTCGATCCGGTCGCGGGGATAGGCAGGGTCGATCGGTACGAACGCGGCACCGGACTTCGCGACCGCCCAGATCGCGGCGACGGATTCGAGGGATCGGCCGATTCCCAGCGCGACGTATCGTTCGGGGCCGGCGCCGGCCGCGACGAGCATTCTCGCGACCCGGTTGGACCACTCGTCGAGTTCCCGGTAGGTCAGTGCGTCGTCTCCGCAGGTCAGGGCGACCGAGTCGGGCACGATCGCCGCGACGCCGGTCAGGATCTCGGGCAGCGTCTGCGGGGAGGTCGCCGGCCGGCCACGTGCGGGCAGGAAACCGTCGAGTTCGCCGCCGCTGACGACGGGAAGAGCGCCGAGCGGGGTCGCGGGGGCGGTGGCGGCGGTATCGAGGACGCGGGCCAGGCGGGTGACGAACCCTCGGGCGATGTCCTCGTCCACTGCCTCGGGCCGGTACCGGACGTGGACGTGCACCCCGTCGCCGCCGGCGGCGAGGCGCAACGTCAGCGCGGTGCTGTCGGGCTGCGGGAGTGTTGCAGACGAGTCGGTGAGGCCCACGGCCACGGGGACGGACGCGCCGGTGAGCACCGCGGGGTCGACGTCGGCGTGGGTGGAGGCGTCGCGGGCGAGCCCGCGCATCCGATCCAGGTACTGCGCGAACGGCACGGCGGGGTCGACGTCGCTGCGCAAGGGCAACACGGCGGTGCCGGACGGGGCGCCCACGAGGGTGTCCCGGCTGCCGGTCAGTACCGAGGTGACCACCGACGTCGCGGCCACCAGCACGGACTCCGGGTCGGCGGCGTGGTCGCGGAGCATCTGTGCGGTGCCGGGGGCGACGGGCAGATCGGTGTCGAACTCGGCCACCCCCGTATCGGCGGCTGCGGAGGCCGGGCTCGCGGCCGGCCGCGGCAAGGCGAGGTGGTCGGGAGCGTCGGCGAGGACGCCCTGCCAATAGGTGGCGGCCTCGGCGGCGCGCGCACGCTGGACACCGATCGCGGCCGTCTCCGGATCGATCCCGGCGACGGGAGCGTCGCCGTCGGCCTGCAGGAACGCGGTGAGCAGTCCCACGAACCGGCGATGGTGCGCACGTAACTCCTGGTCGTCGTACCGGTGCGGGTTACCCCGAAAATCGATGAAAGTGGTAGCCGGAGTGCCACTTTGGTAGATATTGACGAGCAGGTCCTCGATCGGTCCGGACGTCATGATGTGGAATTCGCCGCGCAGGTCGCCGAGCACGATCTCCTGCCGGAAGAGCATCACGTTGATGGTGGGACCGGCGTAGGCGTGCGGGACGGTGGTGCCGGATTCCCGGCGGATGTCCTCGATGCTGCACCGCTGGTGGCGCAGCGCCCCGGTCAGTTCCAGCTGCACGCGCCGCACCAGGGCGGTGCGGGTGTCGTCCGGGTCGATGTGCAGGTGCAGTGGTGCGGTGTTGACGAGCATGCCGCCCGAGCGGCGGGCCGAGGCGGTGGTGCGGGCGGAGACCGGCAGGTTCACCACCACATCGTCGGTGCCGGTCATCCGCGCCAGGTAGCACCCGAACGCGGCGACCACCGCGGCGGTGGACGACGATCCGGCGTCCTCGTCGACGGCGGTCAGGGCAGTCACCAGGTCGTCGGGCAACGGGATGCTCGACAACAACGAGACCGGAGCGAGCGGGCCGGTGCGGGTGGCCAGCGACGAGCCGTCCTCGAGGCCGGCGACGCGCTCCATCCAGTAGTCCCGGTCGGAGGCGTACCGGGAGGAAGCCCGGTAGTCGCGGTCCCAGTCGTAGAGGGTGCGCAGGTCGGCGGCGCGCGACGGATCGGGATCGCGTCCCTCGACGGCCGCGGTGTACAGCGCGGCGATGCGGTTGACCATGGTCATCGCGGCGTAGCCGTCGAGTGCGACGTGATGGATCCGGCCGTACCAGAGATAGCGGGCATCGCCGACCCGCAGCAGTGTCATGTTCACCAGCGGTTCGTGCGCGAGGTCGACCGGACGGGAGTAGTCCGCCGTCATCCACCGGTGCGCCGCGTCGAGCGGGTCCGGGTCGGCGCGGAAATCGACCACTTCGATCGGTTTCGCCGCCAAGGCCGGGTCGACGTACTGGTACGGCTCGCCGTCGACCTCCACGACCCGGAGGTAGGCGGACTGGAACTCGCCGCCCCCGACGTACCCGGCCTGCCGTACCCGGTCGATGTCGAGTTCGCCGGGCAGATCGACGTACTGGGCGATGCAGATCGGCACCTCGGGTGCGAGTTGCTGCGCAAACCAGATCGAACGTTGTGCGGACGAAAGCGGAAAAGCATCAGGTGGTAGCTGCAGACGACGCTGTCGCAACGACATGTCCCCTCCGAGAGCGATGTTGGCGTAAACGGCGCGCCCCCGACATCGCGTCGGGGCCGATGCTCGTCGAACCTCTCTCGCCGAGACCGGCCCCCGTGTCGTGCTCCCGGCATGACCGGAAGCACTCCCCCAAGTTAGACCAGAATGACTTCGGATCGCCCGCATTCGGCGAGAGGTATCCGGAAATACACCAGATATCGAAATTCGATCTTGGATGTGCCCGGGAATTCTTTACCGAATATTTCCGAGGCCCTGTCGAAACAATTACCGGAATTCTCCCGAATCGCGCCGGCGGCGTACCTGACGTTCGGCGTGGGGTAAATGTCCCGAATGCTCGGAGATATCGGCGAAATCCCCCGGTGCGGCGGGGTGAATCCTTATCCTCGGATTTTGGTACCCCCGTACGCGTCAGGAGTTCCCGCTGCCGCGCACGTCCGCGTCACGCACCCGCCTCACCGTGTGCCCAGGGCGTCGTCGCCCGTGGATCACGCTGCTCGCCGCCTTCCCGCACGACTTCTCGCAGCCGACCCGAAGGAGCATTCAGATGCCGCGTCGCCGGACCGTCCGTATTCTCGGCGCCCTGTTCGCCACCGCACTGGCCGTCACCCTGCCCGCGCAGGCCGCTGCCGAGCCCGCTCCGCCGGGCCTGCCCCTCGACCAGCTGCGGGCCGCTGCCGCACCCGACCCGGACGCCCTCCGCGCCGTGGACGACATGCTGGGCGCCGGAACGGGGTCGGCGCTGTTCGCGCCGCCGCCGCGCAACACTCCGCAGCCGTTCATGCAGCCCGCCCCCACTCTCGGACCCGGCTGCGGTGGCGGCCTCGTGCCGTACGCCATGACCACCGGCTGGGTGCAACCGGGCCCCAACGTGAACCCGGACGTACAGATCGGGCAGCTCAAGATCTTCGTGGCACCGACCATCCCCGTCACCCCTGCGGCCGCCGACCTCAAATTCGTCTGGCTCAACATGGAGACCTTCCGCGGCGGCATCGAGACCCTCGACGACAAGGCCGGCGGGGTGCCGCAACTGTCGAAGACGGTCAACACCGGCACCGGCCCGGTGCTGGCCAGCCTCTTCGGTTCGATCAACTACACCAACGGTGCCTTCTGCCAGGTGGTGTTCACGATCGGCGGGTTCTTCGCCTGACGCCCGGCCGGGCGGGTCCGGTCAGCGGATCCGCTCGGCGTCCCGGGCGAGGGACACCAGGTCGGTACACAACCGGCCCAGTTCCGCCGCGTCGGCGCCCTCGGCGACCGCAGTGGCCACATCTTCGGCGGCGCAGCGCACCAGATAGGCGCGGTCCGCCAGCGATTCCACCTCGGCGGCGGTGAGTACCACCGCGTCCTCGGGCAATCCCGCCTCACGGGTGGTGTGGCGCTGCTCGTACGCGCGTTGCCGGCACGACTGCCGGCAGTACCGGCGGCGCCGGCCCGTCCCGATCTCCGGGACCGGGCGTCCGCACCACAGGCAGCTGCCCGGCGGACGGGTGCGGTCGGTCATGTCCGGACACTTTACCGACGCTGTGGAGGCGGCCGGTAATGTGGTGTATCCGGCCTCGAGGCGGGCCGCGGGAACGGAATCGGCCCCGTCGACGTTGACATGAGGTGAACGTTGATCCCGCGTGGGCGCCCGCCTGCAAGGCGGACCCACCAGCGGGTGGAGCACACAAGAGAGGACACCACCATGGCAGATCGTGTACTGCGAGGCAGCCGGCTCGGCGCGGTGAGCTACGAAACCGACCGTGACCACGATCTGGCGCCGCGGCGGATCGCGCGCTATCGCTGCGACAACGGCGAAGAGTTCGATGTTCCGTTCGCCGACGAAGCCGAGATCCCCGGCACCTGGATGTGCAAGAACGGGCTGGAAGGCACCCTCGTCGAGGGCGCGGCACCCGAGCCGAAGAAGGTCAAGCCGCCGCGCACGCACTGGGACATGCTGCTCGAACGCCGCTCCGTCGAAGAACTCGAGGTCCTGCTGCAGGAACGCCTCGATCTGATCAAGGCGAAGCGCCGCGGCGCCTGACAGGCCCGGCCAGCACCACCTCCGAATGCCGTTGCGGGAATTGTTCCCGCAACGGCATTCGCCTTTTGTCTGCGGTATCGGCCGGCACGCTTTTCCGTCCCGGACGCAATTGCATTGCCGGAGTGGCACAAATCCATCAATTGTCGGCACCCCGTTCGGCTGCGTGCAATCATGAGCGAATACCAACCGACGAGTCGGGCACCGTCGAACACTTCACGATCCGACCCCCACCCCCGGGGGCTGTACAGGGGTGAGCGCACGTGAACGACAGGCATACCGCGGCGGATACGACGACCGCACCGACACCGGAAACCGAACTCGACGCTCTGCGCACCGAACTCGACCGAGTCGACCGCGCACTGCTCGACGACGTCCGCGACCGACTGGCGCTGTGCGCCCGGGTCGCGGAAATCAAACGGCGCCACAACATCGCGGTGCTCCAACCCGGCCGGATGCAGGCTGTGCATCGCCGCGCCCAGGACTACGCGCACCGAAACGGACTGTCCGGCGACTTCGTCGAAGCGCTCTACACCCTGCTCATCGGAGAAGCCTGCCGGCTCGAAGACGACATCGTCGCCGCCGCGGGCGCCGACGCCGGTCCGCGCCCGGCGCGCTCCGGGGACCCCCAGATCTGAGGCCGCCATGTCTGCGCCGCCACCGACCCGAACCCTGCTGGTCGACAACTACGACTCGTTCACCTACAACCTCTACAGCCTGCTCTCCCGCGTCAACGGAGTTCCCCCGGTCGTGGTCACCAACGACACCGTGTGGGACGAACTGGGGCTGCACCGGTTCGACAACATCGTCGTCTCCCCCGGCCCGGGACGCCCCGACCGGCCCCGCGACTTCGGGATCAGCGACCGCATCCTCGCCGACTCCGGGCTGCCGGTCCTGGGCGTGTGCCTCGGCCACCAGGGGTTGTGCCAGCTGTTCGGCAGTGCGGTGGTGCCCGCCCCCGAGCCGGTGCACGGCCGGATCAGCCGGATCGTGCACGACGGCACCGGTCTGTTCGCCGGCATCCCGTCCCCGTTCGACGCGGTCCGCTACCACTCGCTGATCGCCGAGCACGTCCCCGACCAGCTCGTCGCCACCGCCTACACCGACGACGGGCTGCTGATGGCGGTCGAGCACCGGCACCGGCCGCTGTGGGGAGTGCAATTCCATCCCGAATCGATCTGCACCTGCTACGGCACCGAACTGCTCGGCAACTTCCGGGCCGCCACCCCGGCCCGCACGCCGATCACCGTCAGCGCCCCCCCGCCCCCCGCACCCCCCCCGCCCCCCAA
>NZ_JAXION010000139.1:0-10231 GCF_049311045.1 Rhodococcus sp. 7Tela_A2
CGACGGGGGAACCCGCACCGCTGCCGTCACGGGCGCATATGTCGCGCTGAGCGACGCGGTGACGTGGCTGCGCGCCGCCGGCCGTCTCGCCCCCCCCCCCCCCCCCGCGGGGGGGGGGGCGGCGCTGTGAGGAGCAGTGCTACCGGATCTCTAGGGAGATCAGAAGGCGTTGAGCGCCTCGAGGATCTGCGGGCGAGCCTTCCACAGCTCGTCTTCCCAGTACTTCCATGCGTGGGTGCCACGCGACGGGAACTCGAAGGTGGCGGGGATACCGAGCGCGGCCAGCTTGACCTGGAATGCGCGGGTCTGGACCAGCGACAGTGCCTCGAGGCCCATTGCGTTCGCCGTGTTGTAGAAGCCGACGAAGCCCTCCGGGTTGTCGTGCTGGCCGGGCAGGCCGCTCGCTGCGGAGATGTAGAGGGACAGGCCCTCGAGCTTCGGAGCGAACACGAACGGGTCGTTGCGCAGCCACGACGGGCTCCACGGCGGGCCCCACATCGCGTCGACGTTGAAGCGGCCGGCGTCGAGCATCGCGATACGGATGGCCTCACGCATGCCGGGAGCCGACAGGTTCAGGTAGCCCGACAGCGACGACGCGAACTTGAACTGGTCGCGGTGGTAGGCAGCCAGCGTCAGAGCGGCCGAGCCACCCATCGACAGGCCGAGGATGCCGTTGTTGCTGCGCGACACGCCACGGGTGGCGAGGTAGTCGGGCAGCTGCTGGGTCAGGAACGTCTCCCACTTGTAGGTGATGTCCTGGCTGTTGAGATTGCTGGGCGAGTACCAGTCGGTGTAGAAGCTCGCCTGGCCGCCGACCGGCATGACCAAGCTGACGTTGTCGTTGCCGAACTGCTGGAGAGCATTCGTCTCGAAGGTCCACGCGTTGGCGTCGTCGCGGGCGCGCAATCCGTCGAGCATGTAGAGAGCCGCATCACCGCCACGGGCTGCCCACTGGATCTGAACCTTGATCGGGCCCATGTCGGAATCGACGAAGACCTCTTCGAATCCTCCGGCCGGTGCGCGGTGCGAGACCGGTGCACTCTGGGCCGGTGCGGCGACAGCCGCGGAGGTTCCGGCAACACCGGCGGCAACGGGCAATACCAGCGCCACGGCGGCGGTGCCGAGCAGGCGCCGACGAAGGCCCTGCGACAACCTGGGGACAAAACGCATGAACAATGCTCACTTTCTCGATCAGCGGCGTCCGCGTTCGCGTCCCCCGTGAATACCCGGCGTTCGACGACCGGCGGGCGGTCGCCACAAGTCACACTGCGGTCAAGACTGTAAAGGACGGCGTGATCTCTGACAAACCCCGATTTCTGAGGTCGTGGGCTTGCGCAGACCGACGTGCCGCGGCGACCGTTCTCGCCGTTATCCGACCGTAATATGCCGTGATACTAGCGAGACCTGAAGTTCAAGCCAACTCGGTCATCCACCCGCGGACGGCATCGGCAGGTCGCACCGCTGGATCTCGTACTCCGGTACCCGGTCGATCCGGTATCCCGCGTACTCGAATGCGTTCCGCAGATTCCGCTTGAACAGCGGCCAGGTCAGCTCGGCACCGGACGAATCCAGCAACTCACGCGTCTCGGGGCACGTGAGCGCGAGCTTGGCCATCGCCACCCACTCTTCGTCGAGGTAGCCCGGCAGCCAGGGATAGACGTCGACCACTCCCGACTCGGCCACCACCCAGTCCGGATACAGGATCTTGTCGTGCCCGATCCGGCCGTCTTCGAGCCGTTCGGTGTGTGCCGCGAGCGGATAGGCCAAGCCCATCTGGTCGACGACCCGAACATCCAGCCCGACATTCATGCTCGTCATGCCCAGGTTCAGAAAAAAGACCGTGTGCCCCGCTCCGCCCGGCGGAATGGGTTCCGGGGGCGGGACGACGTCCCAGGCGTCGTACGACGGCGTGGGCAGCAGCAGGCCCCCGTTCGGCGTCTCGGCGATCGTGGAGACCATCGCGCGCATCCGCGGGTAGTCGAGGTAGTCCTCGGCGCGGATCGGGTGGAGGTGCCCGGTGTTGAGCGAGTAGAACGCCCGCTCGTCGACGATGCCCGATCGGCCGACCACCGCACCCTCCGGCATGCCGGTCGTGTTCGACGCGAACAGCGCCCACACCACCGTGCCGACCCAGAGCACCGCGACCGCCCCGGCCACGCGGGTCCGGGGATTGTTTCCGAGTTCGGACCGGTCGGGAACCCGGAGCGGGATCACCGCTACCGGCAGCAGCAGGCAGAACAGGGGCGGGAGCAGCACGCGGCCGTGCATGAAGTCGCCGCCCACGCGCAGTGAATACAGCAGGAGCAGGACACCGGACAGGACCATCAGCACGACCACGGCGGTGGGCGTGCGCAGTACTCGTTGTCCCGCCGTCAGCAGGGTGCGCACGTCGGTTCCCTTCGACAGGAACCTTTCACGGTTGCCGGCAACACCGGTACCGCGACCGCTGGACCGCATCACCGCGACGGTCACCGCGACGAGGAACAACAGCGGCAGCCACAGCAGATACGGCACGACCAGGTTGCCGAGGTAGTCGAAGCCCTGTGTCCACTTCGCGCCGCCCGCGTCCTTGGAGACCGCGGTGTTCGGGTACGGCAGGCCGTAGTAGCCCATTCGCCAGATCTGGTAGACCACCGGCACCAGACCCGCGACCGCGACCATCGCAGCGCGGATCCGCCAGGTCAGGCCGTCCGCGAGGAAGAGCAGAGCGAGGGTCAGACCCGCGACGATCGCCAATTCGGGGCGCACCAGCGGACCGAGCCCGGCGACGAACGCCGTGCCCAGGATCCCCACGGTCCCCGGGAGAGGCCGCTTCCCGGCGGGATCGGGCGTTGCCCACCGGACCATGAGCAGCCACACCAGCGCGAGCCAGCAGATCACCAGGCAGGTCTCGAGTCCGGATGTCGCGAAGTCCCGGGCCGGCGGCACCGCGATGTAGACGAGCACACCGGCGGGCAACAGCAGAACCGTGCCGGTCGCGGCACGCATGCGCCACCGGTACAACCGCGCCGCGCCGAGCATCGCCAGGACCACCGCGGTCGTCGAGAGCACCAGCGCGAGGCCGAGTACGACGTACTCGAGGCGGATGCCGGTGAGCCATCCGGCGCCGTAGACGATGTACGTCCATGCCGTGGAGGTGTTCGCCTCGACACGTTCCCCGGCGTTGAAGACCGGTCCGTATCCGGCCAGCAGGTTGCGCACCGTACGGAGGACGATCAGGCCGTCGTCGGCGATCCACCGGCGGTCCCACGCGCCCCAGAACATCAGGAGTGCCGAGAGGGCCACTCCCCCGGCGAACACTCCGCGTGCGACACCGCGAGGCAGGCCGGGTCGGTTGGTGCCCGCTCGGCCTGCCGCGTTGTCGTCGACGTCGTTCACGACGTCAGAAGAGGTAGACAGCACCGCCGACCACCAGGATCCAGGCAACCGCGAGGAACTGCAGCACACGGTCCTTCAAAGCGATCTCTTCCGGCTCCCCGGCTTCGCCACCGTCCACGTCCACCGCGTACCGGAGGATCGCGACGACGAACGGCACCATCGAGATGGCGTACCAGTTCGAGTCCGCGCGGTTGTCCTGCTCGAACGCCCACAGGCCGTAGCAGATCACGACGGCGGTCGCGGCCACGGTCCACACGAACCGCAGGTAGGTCTCGGTGTAGTACTCGAGCGACTTGCGGATCTTGGCTCCGGTGCGGGTCGCGAGACGGAGTTCGGCGTAGCGCTTACCTGCCGCCATGAACAGCGATCCGAACGCCATGATCAGCAGGAACCACTGCGACAGCGGGATCTCCGCCGCGACACCGCCCGCGATCGCCCGGATCAGGAATCCCGACGAGACGATGCAGATGTCGAGCACGGCCTGATGCTTCAGCCCGAAGCAGTACGCGAGCTGGATGCCGATGTAGACGGCCATGACCACCGCGAGCTGCCAGTTCGCGAGGAACGACAGCAGAATCGAAGCGACCAGGAGGCCCACCGCGATCATGTAGGCGAGTCGTATCGGCAGGATGCCGGCGGCGATCGGCCGGAAACGCTTCGTGGGGTGCGCACGGTCGGCTTCGACGTCGAGCGCGTCGTTGACCAGGTAGATGCCGGACGCTGCCATGCAGAACACGACGAACGCGAGCGCGACCGGCAACAGCACGTCGAGCTGGGTGACCGATCCCGCAGCCATCGGTGCCGCGAGCACCAGGACGTTCTTCACCCACTGCCGCGGGCGCATCGCCTTGACGATCCCCGCGGGCAGGGTCTTCGGGGCCTCCTTGACGGCGGCCGGTTCCTCGCTCATCGCTCTCCAAACTTCTTCTCTGCCCGCACCACGACGGCGGCGGACGCCGCACCCAGTGCCGCGCCGGCCAGGACGTCCGTCGGATAGTGCACGCCGAGAACGAGGCGCGACAGCAGCATGGGCGGCACGAGCACCGCGGGAAAGGGTAGCCCGGTGACTCGGGCGAGCAGCACGGCAGCCGCGGTCGTGGAGGTCGCGTGCGACGACGGGAAACTCAGCCTGCTCGGCGTCGACACGTTGACCTGCACCGACGGGTCGGACGGCCGACGACGGCGCACCACCCGCTTGATGACGATCGAGGCGGCGTGCGCACCAACGGCACCGACGGCGACGCCGGCCCACTGACGGCGGCGCTTGCGGTCGACCACGGCTCCGAGTCCGCCGACGGCGACCCAGCCGAGCGCGTGCTCACCGAAGTGCGACAGACCGCGCGCAGCGGAGATGGCGCCCGGAGTGCTGCCGACGGCAGCCTGCACGGTCTGCAGGATCCGTATCTCGGTGTCGGTGCTCTTCCAACGACCTGTGCGAGCGCACTCGGCCGGATTCGTCTCGCTAGTTACCGGCGCCGAAGACACGCTCCCACTCCTCCTTGCTGGTCAGGGCGGGAACCGCGTCCCGGTACCGCTTCTTCATTTCGGGGAACCGGCGCGCAAGTTCACGGCGCAGGCGAAGCGCCTCGGTCAGCAGGGCCTGAGCCTGTGCTCGGTCGCGCTTACGGTAGACGACGCCCCGGCCGTCCGCGGTGGTGACGGTCACACCGTCGACCTGGGACAGCAGGAACCAGCGCGCATCGATCGTGGGCACGTTGAGCTGGGGACGGTTGTGGTGCTCGGCGTTCTCCGGACGGAAATTGTGCAGCACACCCTTGGCGAGACGCTTGACCTTCGCGGCCGCACCTTCGGGGATTCCGACCGCGCCGACCTCGGCTCCCGACGCCATCGGCAACTCTGTCGACGACGGCAGCACCACTGCGTCGGAGAAGTTCTTCCGCAGCGCGTGCACCTCACCGAGGGCGCGGGGCAACAGGTCGAAGAGCTGCTCCGGGCCGGCCAGGAAGTCTTCGATCGCCTTGTTCTGGATCGCGACCGTGGAGTACTCGAGGCACACCAGGTGCTTGACCGTGGCCTTGACCGTGTCCAGCACCAGGGCCTTGGAGTCACCGTCCATGTGCATCGCGGCGACGACCAGCCGGTTGCGCAGGTGGAAGTACGCCTGCCAGTCGATGGCGTCGTCCTTGTCGCTCCATGCCATGTGCCAGATCGCGGCACCGGGCATGGTGACCGTCGGATACCCGGCGGCGCGGGCGCGCAGCCCGTACTCGGCGTCGTCCCACTTGATGAACAACGGCAGTGGCTGCCCGATGTCCTCCGCGACGACCCGCGGGATCATGCACATCCACCAGCCGTTGAAGTCGACATCGATGCGCCGGTGCAGCAGCTTCGAGTTCTCGCGGTCGTGCAACGGCTTGGTCGCGAAGTCGTGGTCGTATTCCACGTTCGGAGCGGCACTCCACATGAAGTTCGCCCGGTTGATGACCTCGCCCATGGTGTGCAGGTGGCTACGTTCCTGCAGGTTGAGCATCTGGCCGCCGACGAGCATCGGCTTCTTCGCGAAGCGCGACAATGCCAGCGCGCGCAGCACCGAGTCCGGTTCGATCTCGATGTCGTCGTCCATGAACAGAATGAACGGCGAGTCGGTGGTCTTCAGCGCCTCGTACATGATGCGGCTGTAACCACCGGAACCACCGAGGTTGCCCTGGTCGTGGATGACGAGCCGGTCGCCGAACGGTGCGGCCGCCTCGGCGAAATCCGGTTCGTCACGAACCTTGCGGGTGCCCTGGTCCGGAATGATCACGGCGTCGACGACATCCATGACCAGCGGGTCGGACGCGAGCGCCCGCAGTGCCTTCACACAGTCGGCGGGCCGGTTGAACGTCGGGATACCGACAGCGACGGACGCGCGGCCTTCGGCCTCCACCGGCGAGTACCAGCCCGCGGAGTGCAGCGTGACCTCGGTGTCGGTCGTGATGTCGAACCAGATCCAGCCGCCGTCCTCGAACGGACCGAGATCGGTCTCGAGTTCGACGACGACCCTGTCGCCGGAGAACTCACTGCCGGTGACGTGGATGCGGCTCGCGTCGGCCTTGCTGCGGTAGATGTCGATGCGGCCGTGGCCGGTCAGCTCGAGGCGCAGCACCACCGCCGGCAGTGTGCTCCAGCGCCGCCAGTAGCTTGCCGGGAACGCGTTGAAATAGGTGCACAGCGACACCTCCGACTCGGCGCCGACTGTCAGCGTCGTGCGGGAAGTGGCGTGCGCACGACGGGCGTTCGTCGGCGACTCCTCGAGGTACAGGGTGCGCACGTCGAGGGGTTCACCCGGCCGGGGCAGGATGATCCGCTGGAGAAGGGTCTTACCGAGCAGGCCCGGTTCGCTGATGCTCACGACGCGTCACCCGCAATCGGGGCACCCGACTCGAAGTGCGGCGCGAGGACATTGTCGAACATCGACAGCGCGCTGGCGATCGCCATGTGCATGTCGAGGTACTGGTAGGTCCCCAGGCGGCCGCCGAACAGCACGTTGTTCTCGGCTGCTTCCTTCTTCGCGAGTTCGCGGTAGGCGGTGAGCTTCGCGCGGTCCTCGGAGGTGTTGATCGGGTAGTACGGCTCGTCGTCGTCACCCGCGAAGCGCGAGAACTCACGCATGATGACCGTCTTGTCGGCCGGGTACGTCTCGCGCTCGGGATGGAAGTGCCGGAACTCGTGGATGCGGGTGTACGGCACGTCGGCGTCGTTGTAGTTCATCACCGGGGTGCCCTGGAAGTCGCCGCAGTCGCGCAGGACCTCGGTTTCGAAGTCGAGGGTGCGCCACCCGAGCTTGCCTTCGACGTCGTCGAAATAGCGGTCCAGCGGGCCGGTGTAGACGACGGGCGCATCGGGGCTCGCGGCCCGGATCTCGTCGCGAACCTCGAACCAGTCGGTGTCGAGCCGCACCTCGATGCGGTCGTCCTTCGCCATGTTTTCGAGCCACGCGGTGTAGCCGTCGACCGGCAGCCCTTCGTACGTGTCGTTGAAGTAGCGGTTGTCGAAGGTGTACCGGACCGGGAGCCGGGCGATGTTGCCCGCCGGCAGTTCCTTCGGGTCGGTCTGCCACTGCTTGGCGGTGTAGTCGCGCACGAACGCCTCGTACAGCGGACGGCCGATCAGGGAGATCGCCTTCTCCTCGAGGTTCTTCGCCTCGGCGGAATCGATCTCCGACGCCTGCTCCTTGATCAGGGCGCGCGCCTCGTCCGGCGTGAAGTAGCGGCCGAAGAACTGGGAGACGAGGCCGAGCCCCATCGGGAACTGGTAGGCCTGGCCCTTGTGCATCGCGTACACGCGGTGCTGGTAGCCCGTGAAGTCGGTGAACTGGTTGACGTAGTCCCACACGCGCTTGTTCGACGTGTGGAACAGATGGGCACCGTACTTGTGGATTTCGATGCCGGTCTCGGGCTCGGGTTCGGAGTACGCATTGCCGCCGAGATGGTAGCGGCGCTCGACGACGAGAACTCGCTTGCCGAGCTGCGTGGCGGCCCGCTCTGCGATCGTCAGTCCGAAGAATCCGGAGCCGACGACGATCAGGTCGTACTCACCGGTGGAGGGCTGGGGCGCTGATGCAGCAGTCACGGAGAACCAGGGTAAGCGACCGGGGTACGAACGCGCCGGTTCGGTCCGTCACCGGACCGACCGGACGCTCCGTTCACACGTATCGGTGCAGCGTGTCGCGCACGAACGCGGCACCGGCAGGTCCGCCGTAGTTCGCGGCGAACCGTTCGTCGGCCACGTACATGTCGGCGAGGCCGAGCACGTACTCCCGGCTGATGCCGTCCGGGGTGCCGTATCCGGGAGTGCCGGGAATCGAGGACAGCCACTCGACGTGACGGCGAGCGAGCTCCAGGGCTTCCGGGCCGGCCGGGTCCAGCCCGGCCTCGGCCGCTGCGGTCCAGTCCGCGGACAGTTGCGCGGCGCGGCTCTTCCAGTCACCGCGTTCGCCCTCATCCATTCCGCGCCACCAGCGGTCACTGTTGTCGTACGCGTCCTTGCCCCATCGGTCGATCACCTCGTCGCGGTACTGCGTGTGATCGAAACCGTCGAACACTTCGTCTGCCATGAGCTCTTCTCCCTTTTCGGTCTTCGCAAGCGTGCTGCGCACCGCTTCGATGCGCCTCTCGAGTTGCCGCCGCTCGTGCTCGAGCAGTTCGAGGTGCGTCCGCAGCGCTGCCGTCGTGTCGTCGTGCCCGTCGAGGACCTCCCGGATCGCCGGGAGACCCAGACCGAGGTCCCGCAGCAGGAGGATGCGCTGCAACCGGACGAGCGCGTCGGCGTCGTAGAACCGCATCCCGTTGCTGCCGGTACGACAGGGGACGAGCACTCCGACGTCGCCGTAGTGCCGCAACGTGCGGCTGGTGACACCCGCGCTCCGGGCCAGTTCCTGGATCGACCATTCGCGTGGCATCTCGCCCTCCTTTCGGCACTTTTCAGGGTGCGTCTTGACGTTGCGTCAATGTCAACCCCCTCCTCGGACACGCCGGAAGGGGACGGACCTGATCAGGTCCGTCCCCTTCCGGCGTTTCGCGGGCGGCTACTCGGTACCGGCTACTCGGTACTACCCGTACCCGGCAGCCACTCGTCGAGGAAGCTGGCGTCGATCACCTGCGTGCCGAGATCCGGCGTCCAGACGATGGCGCCACCGGTGAAGATGCGGAACTTGCCCAGTTCGTCGGGCAGCATCAGTTCCGGACCGACCGGCGTGCCGAGTACACCGTCGACACCACCGAGTTCGAAGAATTTCGCTTCGATGGGCGACGCGCCGTTCCCGCTGCCGAACGGATCGATACCGACTTCGGGTCCGGGCTCCGCGGCCGGGGTGGTCGGCGGGGCCGGCAGATTTGCGCCTTCGGCGATCGTGAACCAGTCCGAACGCAGACCCAGTTTGGCGCGGGCTTCGGCGCCGGTCGTCTCGATGGTGCGGTCGCTGCCGACGACGCGCACGCGGGTGACACGTCCACCGTCCGCGCCGAGGTTGTTGCGGGCAAGCACTTCGAACGCCTGGAGTTCGCCCACGCCGAACGCGGAGCCGATCTCCCCGGCCGACAGGGTCTTGGCCCAGGCCCGGTTCGGTGCCACCTTGTCCCCCGCGTCTTCGACGGGCGGGAAGACGCCTCCGGCACTGTATCCACCGGTCGACGCCGAGAACTCGCTCCGGACGACGGCGCCGTCCTTCATCAGAACGGTGCCGCGCGTGCTGCGGACACCGTCGTCGGTACGGGGGTCCTCGGCGTTCGATCCGGTGTACACCTGGCAGTCGGTCGAGTCGCAGGTCTGCCAGAGTTCGTTCCGCTTTTCGGCAAGTGCGTAGGAACGTGCCGCGACGGCCTGCGCACGGAGGGCTTCCGCGCCACCGGTGTCGGCCCAGCCCGGAAGTGCCTCGGCCGGGACGACACTGCGGAGATAGTCCTCGACGTGCAGTCGGTTCACCGTCCGGGGCGCCGCGCCGTCGAGCACCACTCCGAGGGCTCCGCGATACGGCGTGTCGCTCCCGCACAACCGGAGGTGTTCCTCCGCCGGGCGGTCCTCGCCGAGGTCGACGGGATCTGCCCAGGGCACATCGGTCGCCGCCTGCCAGAGCACTTCGCCGCTGCACCCGGTCGTGACGACGACGTTCGCACCGCCGCCGGGCGTGGGGGCCAGATGGGCAGCCTCACCGGGCGCCAGTTGTTGTCCTGCAACTCGGAGACCGGTCTCGGAATACACATCGAGTGAGCGGTCGTCCTGCCCCGTCAGGCGCACAGCGATCATCGAGTCGTCGATCGAACCGAGCGTGGTTCCGCCGTAGTAGTGCGCGATGATGCGCTCGGCCGTCCAGCCCTCCTGGGCGTAGCCGTAGGCCCCCCATTGCCCCATGCCC